>JBDLUB010000146.1:0-3777 GCA_039805525.1 Pseudomonadota bacterium
GAGTCAGCCTTAGGTGCGGGCGCCTCTCAAGTATTTCTCATTGAAGAGCCAATGGCAGCTGCAATTGGTGCGGGGCTCCCGGTTTCTGAGGCTGCGGGATCCATGGTGGTTGACATTGGTGGTGGAACGACGGAAGTGGGCGTCATGTCCCTTGGTGGTGTCGTTTACAAAGGTTCGGTTCGGGTTGGAGGAGACAAGTTCGATGAAGCAATTACGAATTACATCCGACGGAACTACGGCATGCTCATTGGCGAACAAACGGCTGAAGCAGTTAAAAAAGCAATTGGTTCTGCATTCCCGGGTGCCGAAGTCAAAGAACTAGAAATCAAGGGTCGCAATATCTCGGAGGGCATTCCTCGAAGCTTTACTGTGACCAGCAATGAGATCCTAGAAGCATTAACTGATCCACTCAATCAAATCGTGACTGCGGTAAAAGCAGCTCTTGAGCAAACTCCGCCTGAGCTTGCTGCCGATATCGCTGAGCGCGGCATTATGCTAACCGGTGGCGGCGCCTTACTGCGTGACCTCGATCGCCTTTTGATGGAAGAAACAGGTTTGCCAATTCATGTCGCAGAAGATCCCCTGACCTGTGTTGCACGTGGTTGCGGCATTGCATTAGAGCGCATGGATAAATTAGGTGGAGTGTTCTCACAAGAATAGGCGGCTAAACGCCGGAGCGGGCTGTGCAATATAGTGCCCCACCACTTTTCAAGCAAGGCATTCCTGCGCTTGCCAAATTAATTGCGTGCCTTGTAATTAGCCTGGCGCTCATGATTATTGATTTTCAGATCAAGTCACTGGACTTTATTCGTAACCAAGTCAGTGTTGTTCTGCGGCCGTTGGAGCAACTGATGCTTCTACCTAGCTCGATGATTTCAGGGGGAGGTGAATATCTAACCAGTCGCAGCACACTTGAAAAGGAAAATGAGGCTCTCAAATTGCGACAAGCAGAGCTCTCGCTGCTAGCGAATCAATCCGCACTTCTAGCGGTTGAGAATCAAAATCTTCGCAACCTGTTGGATTTGCAAAAGAAGGTGGCATTTAAAACGGTTCCTGTAGAAATTTTATTTAATCCACCCAACCCCATCTCACAACGCGTTGTAATCAATCGGGGAGAAAACCAAGGCCTACGATTAGGCTCACCCATTGCCAATGACATGGGCATTCTCGGTCAAGTGGTTCGCCTTTATGACAATTCGGCCGAAGTATCTTTATTGGAAGATCGTGATTTTGCAGTCCCTGTTCTTGTCGCTCGCAATGGGCTTCGCGCTGCGGTTGTTGGGAGCGGACGCGGTCAATTATTACAACTCCGTTACTTACCCGTAGCCAGCGATCTTGAGGTGGGCGACATTCTTTTAACCTCAGGAGTTGATGGGGTATATCCCCCAGGGTTTGCGGTGGCAGTAATTACCAAAATCGAACGCAATCTCGATCAAAACTCAGCAAACGTCTTCTGTAGTCCGATTGCTGAGGTCAATCGTCATCTCCAAGCACTTGCCTTAATATACGATCCACAGTTAGACGCCAAGCCAGCTTCTAACAATAATGCACCGTCATCGACCGGTCGACGACAAACGCGGCCAAAGGGACAGCTATGATTGATTATCAGAGCGGCTATATTCTTCGCCCGGTCAAGCCGCCCTTCATTTACTTTAGCTTACTCATTGCGCTGTTAATGAATTTTTTACCGTGGGGCAATCATGCATGGGTTCCAGACTGGCTCATTATTTGTATTGTGTTTTGGAATATCCATCAGCATCGCTTTGTTGGCGTGATTACAGCATTTGTATTTGGTCTCATCATGGATATTCATAGCGGGGCCTTGCTTGGGGTTCATGCCTTTAGTTACTCTCTGGTGGCATACATTGCAATTGCCTGGCATCACCGCATCACTGCTTTGCCTGTGACCACTCAAATCCTGAATGTATTTCCTATCTTCGCTTTAGTGTCTGTTTTTCCAGTCATTGTGCTTTGGGCTCTAAATGAGCAAATCTATTGGTGGGGTCTAACAAGCCTTATCCAAGCGACCATTGAGGCCTTATTTTGGCCTCTCGCCAGTTATCTTTTGCTCTTGCCGCAACGACGTCCGATTGATGTCGATCCCCATCGACCTCTGTAAGTAGTATGTCCTCAATTAAAAAACCGGATCTTTATTCGTTTCAGGAGCGAGCGCGGATCGCAATGATCTTCGTAGGTATCTGTTTTGGCTTGCTCGTTGTCCGCTTATTTTGGTTACAAATTGTTAGCCACCAGCAATATTCAACTCTAGCTGAAAGCAATCGGATTGCGATTGTTCCGGTCCCCGCTAATCGCGGCTTACTGATTGATCGAAATGGCATTGTGATTGGACGTAATTATTCAGCACTAACGCTAGAAGTAGATGCCTCTCAAATTAAAGGTAACGTCGATGATTTAATTAATCAGCTATCTGAGATTATTCAGATTAGTCCCAGAGATCGTCGTAACTTCAAGCGCGCCTTAGAAGACTCTCGAAACATGGGTACTTTTCCATTGCGCTCCATGCTAACTGAAGCTGAGATGGCTCGATTTCTAGCAAATCGCTATCGCTTTCCAGGCGTCGATGTCAGTGCACGCAATTTTCGTGAATACCCATACAACGAATTGGCCTCTCATCTGATTGGTTACATTGGAAGAGTTTCGCAAAAAGATAAGGAGCGGATGCAAAATGAGCTTGAGGCCACAAAAGGTACTCAAGACCCCTACGCACTTCAAGGTGCATTCTTGCCTGGCATTCAATACGTTGGGAAGATTGGTATTGAACAGACGTATGAAAGGGTCTTGCGCGGCGTTCCAGGCTACGACGAGGTCGAAATTACCGCTGGTGGCAAGCCTGTGCGTACTCTATCTAGTAGGCCGTCTATCCCTGGAAAAAATGTCATTCTCTCGATTGACATTAAATTGCAAGCCTTGGTTGAACAACTGTATGGCAACTATCGGGGCGCGTTTGTCGCCATTGAGCCTGAAACGGGTGACATTCTCGCCTTCGTCTCAAAACCGAATTTCAATCCTAATGATTTTGTAGAGGGCATTGATCCTGTGACTTGGAAGGAATTGAATGAATCCAAGGAAAAGCCGCTCTATAACCGTCCCTTAAAAGGAATTTATCCCCCTGCATCGACCTATAAACCCTTTATGGCACTTGCGGCCCTTGAGCTCAATAAACGCAAAGCTGAAGATGCGATTGCCGATCCAGGATTTTTTACATTTGGCAACAATACCTTTCGTGATATCAAGGTGGGTGGTCATGGGATGGTGAATATGGAGAAATCTCTGGTCGAGTCTTGCGATACCTACTACTACCTGTTGGCGCGCGATATGGGCGTCAACATGATGCATGATTTTATGAAGCCTTTGGGCTTTGGTCAGCTAACTGGTATTGACTTAGAAGGGGAAGCAAAAGGCGTGTTACCGTCGACGGAATGGAAAAAAACTGCCTTTAAGAAGCCCGAGCAACAAAAATGGTTCGAAGGCGAAACGATCTCACTCGGAATTGGCCAAGGATATAACGCGTTTACGATTTTGCAATTAGCGCACGGACTCGCCAATGTACTCAACTATGGCGTAGTGATGAAGCCCCATATTGCAAAAGCGGTTGAAGATCCATTTACGCGGCAAAAGGAACTCACCACTCCTAAAGAAAGCTATCGTATTGATCTGAAGCCTGAAAATGTAGAAATCATCAAAAAGGCGATGGCAGAAACCAATAAAATAGGTACTTCAGCGTCATCGTTTCGAGGTGCTGCTTACACCTCTGGT
>JBDLUB010000147.1:0-3772 GCA_039805525.1 Pseudomonadota bacterium
GCTGGTCGAAGCGCTGATGCGTGGCCTGGTCGCCGCAGGCGTGCAAGTGATTGATGTCGGCGCTGTGACCACGCCTATGTTGTACTTTGCAGCCAGCACGCTGTGCAAGAGCGGTATTCAAGTCACGGGCAGCCACAACCCGAAGGACTACAACGGTTTCAAAATGGTCCTCGGTGGCCGCGCTATTTATGGCGATGAAATTCAAGGCTTGCGCGAGATCATGCAAGCCGATACCCGTAAGTTAAAGATGCACATTCATGAGCTATTGGCTGCTTACGAGCCGGTTGAACAAAGCGTTCTATTCAATCGCCTAAATTCAATTCATTAGCGTGCGCCAGATCCACACACTAGACAAGCGTGATGGCGTGCTAGTTTAATTTCATCGACCTGGGTCGTGCGGGCATTCCAGATTAGCAGGCGCCCAAGTAATGGCTCTCCAAAACCAATGATGACCTGCAGAGTTTGTGCCGCCTGTATACTTCCAATAATGCCTACCAGGGGTGCAAACACCCCCATGCTGGCACAGTTGGTTTCAACATAATTGGGGTCTGGTGGGAAGACGCAGGCATAGCATGGTGAGCTCTGATCACGAAAATCAAACACGCTCACTTGACCATCAAAGCGCAAAGCAGCACCTGAGACTAAAACTTTCCCATGGGTAACACAAACTCGATTAATCAGATGTCGGGTCGAAAAGTTATCAGTACAGTCGACCACCACATCAACATCACCAATTAGCTCTTTGAGTAAGGCTTCATCAACCCTCTTTTCAAGCGCTTGAACCTGGCAGCTGGGATTTAAGCTCTTGAGAAAACGTTCACCTGAGGCCACCTTACTCATGCCAATGCTGTTGACTTGATGCATGATTTGACGCTGAAGGTTTGTAAGTTCGACGTGATCATGGTCGATTAGAGTAATTCTTCCAATGCCAGCGGCAGCTAGATAAGGTGCGCACGCAGAGCCCAAACCACCAGCGCCAATGATCAGTACGTGGGAACTTAACAGGCGCTCTTGGCCTGAAATGTCAATTTCATCGAGTAGTAGATGGCGCGAATAGCGAAGGAGTTGCTCGTCATTCATGAGCAACCCAATTACTCGAGTTTAGAAGTCGAGCGCTTGACAGTTTGACCGTTCAGAAAGGCAATGGCTTGTTGCAGCATAAAGTCATCATTGCTTCCAAACTCAGGTGGACGACGATTCTTTTCTTTCTCGCGCTCCTCTGGCGTTTTCTTCGCATTACGCTCTTCAATCAATTGCAATTCTTGCAGACGCCGTTTCTCACGATCTTTGATCAATGCTTCTTCCGAGGATTGTTTATTACGTAAGTGTTTTTCGCTATCAATTTCTCGAGTAATTAATACATCTTCAGGATCGCCGTCTTTATTCTGATCCACCGGAATATCGGGCTTAATCCCAAATGCCTGGATTGAGCGACCATTGGGAGTGTAGTAATAAGCGGTGGTAATTTTAAGTGCCGAGTCGCTACTGAGTGGCCGAACAGTTTGCACGGACCCCTTACCAAAGGTAGTCTTCCCAAGAATAGTGGCACGTTTGTAATCTTGCAGTGCACCCGCGACGATTTCAGAAGCAGACGCGGAATAGGCATTGACGAGCACCACCATTGGAATTTTCTTAAAAAGCGGCGGCACCTCATCCAGTGGATCATTCGACTCACTTAATTTATACATGGCGGGAACTGCATTGAATACTTGCCGCGAGTCAGGCGCTTGACCTTTGGTAGAAACAATGACTGAACCTGGGGGCAAGAAAGCGGCTGCAACACCAACTGCGCCTTGTAGTAGGCCGCCACCGTTATTGCGCAGATCCAATACCAGCCCTTTTAAGCTCGGATCTTTGGCGGCAAGTTCCGCTAATTTCTTAGCAAGATCTGGAACGGTGCGCTCTTGAAAGCTAGTAATGCGAACCCATGCAATATTGTTATCTACAATTTTTGCTCGAATCGACTGTACTTTGATTTCAGCACGCGTGATGGTGACTGGAAAAGTACGCTCTTCACTTTTTCTGAAAATCGTTAAGGTAATTTTGGTACCTGGCGTACCACGCATGGTACGAACGGCTTTATCAAGGGACATGCCACGCACTGGCTTATCGTCTAGGCGGGTAATTAGATCGCCTGCTTGGAGACCAGCTTTGGCAGCAGGTGAGCCTTCAATTGGATTAAGAACTTTTACCAAACCGTCTTCGGAGGTAATTTCAATACCAAGCCCAGCAAATTTGCCAGCGGTTTGCTCTTGCATTTCTGCAAAATCTTTTTTGTCGAGATAGGCAGAGTGGGGATCAAGGCTGCTGACCATTCCTTTGACTGCATCGGTGAGTAATTGTTTATCGTCAATGGGCTCGACGTACTCGCGCTTAATTTGCCCAAAAACATTAGAGAGTGTGCGTAACTCATCGAGCGGCAAGGTGCTGGTACCCTGCTGCGCGGTCGCAGAGAACTGGATGGTTGCCGCAATTCCGGCAACTAGACCAATGCTAACCAGGACAATATTTCTAAATAACTGACGCATTTAGCTATTTTGCCTCTAAATAGAAATGTTGTATTGGGCGAAGCTCATCGTTCAGTTCATAAATGAGGGGATTGCCGTTAGGCACATTGATTTCCATGATCGCCTCATCCGATACCTGATCAATGTGCTTCATTAGGGCGCGGATGCTATTGCCGTGGGCGACCAGAATAACCCGTTTTCCAAGCTTGAGAGCCGGAGCAATCGACTCATTCCAGAGGGGCAAAACCCGACTTACGGTGTCTTTTAAGCACTCCCCTTGGGGAATATCCTCATGGTTGAGCTTGGTATATCGGGGGTCACTGGCAAGCTCAGCGCGTTGCTCTGGGCTTAATGGAGGTGGGGCGATGGCATAGGAGCGCCGCCAGATATGGACTTGCTCGTCACCAAACTTGGCCGCAGTCTCTGCCTTATTAAGTCCGGTCAGTGCACCGTAGTGCCGTTCGTTTAATCGCCAGCTATGAACCACAGGCACCCACATTAGATCCATTGCATCTTGGATATTCCATAAGGTTCGGATGGCGCGCTTTAGAACCGAGGTATAGGCAATATCAAAGTCATAACCAGCCTCTCTCAGAAGCTGGCCAGCCCGTTGGGATTGCTCAACGCCTGTTGGCGTTAGGTCAATATCAGCCCATCCAGTAAACCGATTTTCAAGATTCCAGGCGGATTGTCCATGGCGGACTAAGATGAGTTGTTTCATAGATGCATTCTATAATCTGACAATGGACTTCTTAGCTCAAACAGACAACCTCGTATTGGCCGCCTTAATGATCATTTCGGGCACGGCTTTATTCATGCCATCATTATCAACCCTAATTAGTGGCAAGGGTCTAACCCCCACCGATGCGACCATTTGGATTAACCGTCGCAAGGCCAATGTGATCGATTTGCGAACCGAGGAAGATTTTAAATTAGGCCATTTACCAAATGCTAAAAATATCGCCTTGGAGAGCTTGGGCGCTAGTCTGAAAACCATGAAAATCGACCAAAAATATCCCGTTGTGGTGATCGGTCGGGGTCCAGCTCACTCTCAGAAAGCGGCCAAAGAACTGCGCAATCTTGGGTATACCGAAGTAGGTGTCTTGGAGGGCGGTATCAACGCCTGGCAAACTTCCGGGTTGCCACTGATTAAATCCTAATGGGGAAGCGATGCCAGACGTTTTGATGTACAGCACCCGCGTTTGCCCTTACTGCGTGATGGCTGAGAAACTCTTGCAAAAAAAGGGTGTTCAGAATCTACAAAA
>JBDLUB010000148.1:0-3754 GCA_039805525.1 Pseudomonadota bacterium
GTCATGGCATTGCGCGCTTGGGGATGATCAAAAAAGAGATGAGCGATCGAGTCCTTGATCTCGCAATACACCCGAGCGTTGATTGCATCACTCATGCAGCAAACGCGCCTTTTGTGCGCAACAATTCAATTTGAGCCGAAGTAAATCCAGCCTGCTCTAAAACTTCTTGGGTATGTTCGCCCAATAGCGGAGGATGGCGACGGATTTGCTGCGGAGTGCCTTGCATCTTGACCGCAAAGCCGATATTTGGAACTTTGCCCTCCAGCGGATGATCAATCTCAATCTTCATTTGCCGATGCTTGCCATGCTCGCTCGCAAAAGCCTGCGGATAATCTAAGATAGGACCAGCTGGGATACCTTCAGCCAACATTAGATCAATCCATTCGCTTGCATTCTTATTCGCAAAAGAGTTCTCAAGCTCAGTGATTAATGCTTCGCGATGACCGAGTCGACCGGCAATCGTTTGGTAATCAGGGTTCTGTAAAAGATCTGGGCGAGCTAGGATGTCACAGAGTTTTTGCCAAAGCTTGTTATTAGTGGCACCCATTACGAAGTAACCATCTTTTGCTTTCACAGCCTGATAAGGTGCGGTCATGCGGTTAGCCGTACCCAGTGCAACGGGAGGTTGACCTGTACCCCAGTACTCGGAGGTATCCCAAATGGAAAATGCCAGCGCTGAGTCAAATAAGGACGCATCAATGTATTGACCCTGACCCGTGTTCCTGGCGCCAATATACGCTGACAGAGCCGCATAGACCGCAAATAGGGCGCAGCCAATATCAGCAACAGGAACACCGGCTTTGACGGGCTTGCCATCGCCATGCCCGGTCACACTCATTACCCCTGACATCGCTTGAGCCATTAAATCAAAACCAGGACGCTCTGCCCAGGGGCCACTTTGACCAAAACCCGAGATGCTGACATACACGAGCGCAGGATTAATGTTTCGCATCACCTCGTAACCAACACCCAGTCGTTTCATGACCCCGGGGCGATAGTTCTCCACCAAGATGTCGGCATCCTTAGCTAATTCAAACAAAATTTCTTTACCAGCATCAGATTTCAGATTAATCGCAATACTGCGTTTATTACGATTCATATTCAAAAAGCCCATGCTATCCGGGCCTTTCATCTTAAAACCCATGGCACCACGGGTTTGGTCACCTGAGCCTGGTGGTTCGACCTTGATGACATCGGCGCCCATATCGGCAAGCAACATGCAGCAGTAGGGGCCCGCCATGACTTGACTCACATCAAGAACCTTAACGCCGGCAAGGGGTAGAGGACGACTAGTCTGGGATGTAGAAGAATTCATCATGGCATTCTAAACACAAAACCATTTTTTGTTTGTGCACATCAGTCCATTAAAATAAGAAGCATGTACATGTTTTTACCTTTTGTGATTGCATTACTAGCCGCCATCTTCATTTGGTTTGAGAAGCGCGTCATTGGATTACTATTTGCGTTCGCTAGCGCCGTGATCACAGTCGCGTGGTTCTTACATCACGCCTCCGATAAACTCAATATCAGCCTATGAGTAAGCTCACCTTACCATCGCTCAGTGGTCTAGGGAACATTGCTCTCCTCATGGTCATTAATGTAGTGCTTACTCTGGCATTTTTGGATCAGTTGATCAATCATGATCTGCCATGCCCACTCTGTATCTTGCAGCGCATGGGCTTTACATTAATTGGACTAATGTTCTTGCTGAACATTCGTTCGGGTGCGCAGCCCGCTCATTATGGATTTGCCATTCTGTTTGCGATCTTGGGTTTATCAGTCTCTTTGCGCCAAGTGCTCTTACACGTTGCACCAGATGATCTGGGTTATGGTGATACCTTCTTTCATTTGCATTTCTATACCTGGGCCTTTGTTGGATTTGTCTCCTTAATGATCAGCATTGCAATGCTATTAATTATTCCTGATCACGGCACCCGCAGCAGGCATTGGTTTGCACAGTTTATCTGTTTGTGGTTCATCCTTTTATTAGTGGGTAATGTAATCTCCACCTTATCAATTTGTGGTTTAGGGGCTTGCGCAGACAACCCCTTACACTATGACGGAATCGAGCAGCTGCGCCAATGGCTTGCTAAGTAATCTACTTTGAAACGACTCATCTTTGTTTGTGCACTTCTGTTTTGTATGCTTGCGCCAGCGCAAGCAGAACGCGTATGGCCACGTGAGTCCGTTCGAATCGTGGTGAGCTTTCCCCCGGGCGGAGCTCCCGATACCTTGGCACGGGTTTTGGCAGAGGATTGGCAAAAAACCTTGAACGTCCCCATCGTTGTCGAAAATCGCCCTGGTCATGGCGGTAATATTGGAGCCGATCTGGTGGCTAAGAGTGCGCCCGATGGCTACACCTTGCTCATTGGCACGGTAGGGATTCATGCGATTAATGGCGCCCTTTATGAAAAGCTCTCTTATGACCCAATTGCTGATTTCACCCCAATTAGTTTCTTGGCTAGCACCCCCAATGTATTAATTGTGAGTAAGCAGCTTGGCGTGCAGTCACTCAAGGACCTGATTGCCTTAGCCAAAGCAAAACCGAATGAACTAACGTTTGGATCATCGGGAACGGGTACCTCAATTCATATGTCAGGCGAGCTCTTTAAAGAGATGGCAGGTGTACAGATTCGGCATATTCCGTATAAGGGTAGAGCGCAATCCTTGCCCGATCTGGTAAGCGGCCGCATTTCCATGCTCTTTGATAATTTAGCGTCTGCATTACCCCTAATTAAAGCCAACGAAGTGGTTGCGCTAGGAGTCACCACACTGAAGCGCTCTCCATCAGCCCCAGAGATCCCGACCCTCGCCGAGCAAGGACTCAAAGGGTTTGAAGCAATATCCTGGTTCTCATTGATGGGCCCAGCCAAGTTACCTCGCGATATTCAGATGCGACTTAATCAATTGACCCAGCAAACCCTATCCAAGCCGGAGGTGAGAGCCAGACTAATGAGCGGTGGACTCGAGCCAAATCCAGCTAGCCCTGAGGATCTAGCCCGTTATATCCAACTGGAATCCAATAAATGGCGCAAAATCGTCCAGCAATCTGGAGCAAAGGCGGAATGATGTCTACCAAACCCACTTCAGAAGCGTTAAATAGATAGAGAGATCAACCGGAGCACTCCATGCGACTTCAGGCCTTTAAAACAATTCTCATTAGTAGTATTGGGATCGCTGTACTCACTGCCTGCGTATCTGCACCCACTGGTCCCACGATCACCATCATGCCGCGCGAGGGTAAATCCTTTGAAGAGTTTAAGAAAGACGATGAGGAGTGTCGTGCATTCGCAGCCCAATCGGTTAAGGAAGGCAATACTGCCGCCTTAAAAGAGGGGGCCATCAGCGCAGCCACGGGCGCTGCCATTGGTGCTGCAGCCGGAGCCCTCTATCAGGGCGGAAGCAGTACTAATGTGGGAACGGGCGCAGCGATTGGTATGGTTGGTGGCACTGCAGTCGGAGCCATGGGAGCCTCTAGCAAAGAAACGCAGGCCCAAACGCAATACAACACCGCGTATCAACAGTGTATGTACACCAAGGGCAATCAAGTGCCTGCCATACGCAAGAATGACGATGGGGCCGAAGCGGTTGCGCTGGCCAATATGCCTGAAATGCCTGCCGAAATGGTCGAAATGATCGGCAAAGTCGCGCAGTTGCAGGCCAAGATGCTCGAAAAGTCCGATTGGGTAGGCGATCGCTTCGCCGACGAGGCGCGTGCGATCCATTATGGCGATTCGCCCGACCGGATCATTCA
>JBDLUB010000149.1:0-3728 GCA_039805525.1 Pseudomonadota bacterium
GCAACTTTACGCCCCATATTGGCGTTAATCTTATTGGCAACGGCATCATCACGCACCGAAAAGAAGAACTTTTCAGACATGGTTCCTGGCATCGAGACCATCGCTAACTCACCTTCCCAGGTCTTACAGAGCCAGCCCCGCTTGGAGAACTTTTGCACATAGCCGGCTCGTTCGCCCTCCGCATAGCTCCAACGAAGCATTAGATAGGTATAGCCGGCGGTTAAAACGCCGCCAATCAGAATTAAAATAAGGAGTGATCGAAAGAAACGTGCCATATAAGTTACTGAACTAAAAAGCTATTTTACTGGATTAAATTGACCAAAGAGGATGAGTTCATGATGCGCCCCATTACAGCTTCTTATTTATTTAGCGTCAGCATTTTGCTTATATTTCCAGGTGTCTCATTGGCCAACACGGGTGAGTCGACCTATCAGCAGGTTTGCGCCAGCTGTCATACTCCCGGAGTGGCGGGGGCTCCGAAGCTGGGCGACAAAGCAAAATGGGCAAAGCTAATTAAAGAAGGTCAGGTTCAGATTACAGCCCATGGCTACGTTGGGGTTCGTGGCATGCCCGCCAAAGGGGGAAAGCCAGATTTGAGCGTCAGTGATTTTGCGGCATCGGTTGTCTATATGGCCAATCAGGCGGGCGCAAACTGGAAGAATCCGGATGATGCCATGTTGAAAAAAATCGATACGGAAATCCAACGTCGACAGACACAGCTTCGAAAATAGGAATCGGGATGGAGATTCGGCATAGTATTTTTCTGATCTTTTTGGGTTCCGCCCTATTTATTTATTTTCGAGGTAAGGTACGCTTTGGTCTATTACGCTCCCTCACTGATTATGTGGTGTTATTGGCGCCCATCAACACATTGATTTATTTATTTTCTAAAGTAGGTCGTAGCGCCTACTTACCCCTTAATGAATTCCCAGAACTACAGCCCCTAAAAGATCGCTGGCAGATCATCCGGGATGAAGCCTTGGCCCTTCAAGATAGCGGGCAAATTCGTCAAGCAACTGGCTATAACGATATTGGTTTTAATTCGTTTTTCCGTACTGGCTGGAAACGCTTTTATTTGTATTGGTATGGCAAAGATCTGCCGTCGGCCGAAGAGTCCTGCCCCCAAACAGTCTCTCTGCTTAAATCGATCCCAAGCATCAAAGCTGCCATGTTTGCCTCACTGCCTCCCGGGGCAAAATTGGTTCGCCATCGCGACCCCTATGCTGGATCATTGCGCTACCACTTAGGGCTTGTAACCCCAAACAGCCCGCACTGTTTTATTGATGTCGATGGTGAACCCTACTATTGGAAAGATGGTGAGGCGGTTGTGTTTGATGAAACCTACATCCACTTTGCGGCCAACAATACTGAACAACAACGGATTGTCTTGTTTTGCGATATTGAGAGGCCGCTCTACACCAAAATCATGCAGGGCTTTAATCGCTGGTTTGGTTTACAAGTGATGAGTGCTGCAGCCTCACAAAATGTCGAGGGCGAGTCACTCGGTTTTGTAAACATTCTCTTTACCTACTTTTATCGGCTGCGGATGCAGACCAAAAAGCTTAAAGCCTCACACCGCGGGATCTATTACGTTGGTAAGTGGGCGTTAATTATTGGCCTTATTTGGTTGCTATTTTGGTAATGGAAAAAATTCGGGTTTCCAAACTACTATCCGAACGTGGTTTGTGTTCAAGGCGGGAAGCAGATGCCTATATTGAACAGGGCTTAGTAACTGTTGATGGTGAGATTGTTCAAGAATTAGGTACACGAGCCTTTCGGCACCAAACAATTGAATTACGATCGGGCGCCAAGCGTCAACAAGAGCAACGCCTGACGATTTTGCTCAATAAGCCAGTAGGCTATATTTCGCACTTAGATGATGAAGAGCAATATAAGCCGGCAGCATCCCTGATTGTCCCCGAAAATCAATATGCGAGCGCCCCGCAACGAACCGAACGTACTATTTTTAAAAGCCTCGCCCCTGCCGGACGCCTTGATATTGATTCCTCGGGTTTATTGGTGCTTACCCAAGATGGGCGGATTGCGAAGCTATTAATCGGTGAAGATAGTCCGATCGAAAAAGAGTATCTAGTTCGTGTCACCGGTAAATTGTCTGATGCAGGTTTGCGCTCTTTGCAGCATGGACTATCGCTCGATGGCAAAGCACTAAAACCAGCTAAAGTGAGTTGGCAAAATGAAGATCAACTCCGCTTTGTTTTACGGGAAGGTCGTAAACGACAAATTCGTCGCATGTGTGAGCTCGTTGAGCTCACTGTTATTGGTCTAAAACGAATCCGTATTGGTCAGATATCCCTAGGATCGCTGCCTAACGGACAGTGGCGCATCTTGGGCAAACAAGAGCGCTTTTAGACCACCACGGGGAAAAGTGTCAATTGCATTGCTCGCTCCCGCACAGGAAGTAGTGCTGAGTATTCAGGACTATCAGCCCAACGCTTTGCATCCTCTAGAGTTGCAAAACTAAGCTCAACAAAGGTATCAAACGGCTCCGAATTTAACTGGTTCCAAAAAGGATTTTGGCAAACCCCTCGGCGTATTAACTTTCCGCCATAGAGCTCAATGGTTGTACTAACCTGGGCACGATAGTCATCAAAGTCTATCGGGCTCTTAATTTTAAATATTCCGATTACGTGAATGCTCATAGTGGTCCTGAATTCATCAGTTGTGCATGATATCGATCATGAAGCTCTTGGGGATTAGAGATACTAGTATGAAGGTCTTTGAGTAAGCCATCATGCAATCGATAGATACATCCATGAATTGAAATGATCTGACCCTTTGCCCAAGCATCTTGCACAATATTAGTTTGTCCAATATTGATCACTTGCTCCAATACATTAAGCTCACAGAGGCGATCTAACCGAGCATTCTCCTCCTCAATGTTACAAAGCTCATGATGATGCTTATCGTGTACATCTTTAATGTGTCGAATCCAGTTATCGGCGAGTCCAATGCGAGTGTTATTCATAGCGGCGGCAATTCCTGAACAACCGTAATGCCCAACCACAATAATATGCTTAACTTTTAGGCGATCAATTGCAAATTGAATCACCGATAACACATTAAAGTCAGTATGAACAACAATATTCGCGATGTTACGATGAACAAATACCTCACCAGGCTTAAGTCCGACGATTTGATTGGCGGGGACCCGCGAATCCGAACATCCAATCCACAGATACTCGGGATTTTGCTGATCAACCAATCTTGAAAAATAATCTGGATCAGCTTTTGTCACCGATTCGATCCACTGGCGATTTTGCTCAAACAGTCGCTCGAGATCGGGCTTCGAATTGTTATTACCCATTTTTTACCTCGGTTGGTAATTGAGTCTAATATACAAGATCTTGATAACTGGGCCCTTATGAACCATTAAAGCCATGAGATTTTTTTCAAGCCTGCTGTGTGGATTTTTTATTCTGCTGGTACAAAACAGCTTTGCGCAAGATGCTGCTATCGAAGCACAACCATCTACTTTTTTAGGCCTTAAAAACAACTCTTTTAGCTACAGCAAGCAATCAATATTAGAGTTATGGGCCTATCAAAACGGCTATGAAAACGATGATCTTAGTGATATCTATAGATTACGTTTCTATCAACCACTATCCATTAATCAATGGAAGGGCATGATGCGGATTGATACTGCCTACAACTCCACATGGGGGCCAGCAGCCCCTGGGCAAAGCAGTGGTCAGTTTAGTGCAGGCAAT
>JBDLUB010000150.1:0-3714 GCA_039805525.1 Pseudomonadota bacterium
CACCACTCGGTTATTTTCATGGGTCTTTTCTTATTCTTTATTGGCTACACAACGGCCTACGCGCGCTACCAAAACAAACTGATTTTCAGGGAGAGTTTGATGGTGGCATTTTTCTTGGCTGGTTTAGTAGTACTTGGAGGGCAGCAAAAATGGTGGCTACAACCCTTACTGGCCAATTTAGATGCCGATACGGTCTATTATGGCGCTACCGCTTTAACTGCCATTACCGATAATGCAGCCCTAACCTATCTTGGATCGTTAGTGGATGGTTTGTCCGATGAGTTTAAATATGCATTAGTGGCCGGGGCTGTTACGGGTGGCGGCTTAACTGTGATCGCCAACGCGCCCAATCCAGCGGGTTACTCAATTTTGCGGCCCAGTTTTGAAGATGGCGCAATTAGTGCCTTATATCTTTTTATTGCGGCGCTGCCGCCAACCCTCGTTGCAATTATCGCCTTCCGGTTTATTTAGATGCGATATCAGCTGATTGCATTTGATGCCTATGGAACCTTGTTTGATGTGTACTCCATCGGCACGCTAGCAGAGCAATTATTTCCAGGTCAGGGCAAAGTACTTGCAGTACTTTGGCGAGATAAGCAACTGGAATATACACGCCTCATTTCATTGGCTGATCCCAATACGAGAGGCAGTCAACACTACCAATCTTTTTGGGATATCACAATTGCAGCTCTGCGATTTGCATCCGCTCAATTAAAACTAGACTTAAGCGCTAAGAATGAATCTGCCCTGTTGGATCAATATGCACGTCTTGATCCATTTCCAGAGTCAGCTACGGTGCTCCAAAAGCTCAAGGCGACTGGTATCAAAACATGCATCCTCTCAAACGGTAATCACGAGATGCTGTCTTGGGCCAATCAATCGAGCGGCTTGTCCCAATACCTTGATGAAGTGATATCGGTGGAGGAGGCGCGTCAATTTAAGATCACCCCCGCAAGCTATCAACTCATTCTGAACTATTTTTCAGTACCACTGCATCAGGTACTGTTTGTATCGTGTAATGCTTGGGACATCATCGGCGCCAACTGGTTTGGTTTTGACACCTACTGGGTCAATCGCTACGAACTGCCGTTTGAAGAAATAGGCAAAAAGCCACGATATATGGGATCCGATCTCAGTGGGATCTTAGGCCACCTTGATCTTATTCCGTGACCATCGCAAAAAACTCGTAAGCCAGATAGGCCACACCAATGGCAATGGTGGTGTATACAAAAGTATGCACAAAGGAATTTGTTAATGCTCCAAGGCGCTCGAGCAAGAAACTCAAAAAAGTATATTCAGCGCTCGCATTTTCTCGCCAAATCCGATAAGCAACCCCAAACTGGTAGATATTAAATACCAACCACAGTATGAGGGCGATTTGAATAGCGATTGTGATGTATTGCATGCTGCCATTCTAGAGCTTTTTAATGATCAGCCAATATCATTACAATGCGAGCAATACAGTAAAGGCAGATCTTGGACTTTTCCTACCTCATCGATTTATTTCTCAATCTTGATAAGAACCTCGCACTGATTGCTAGTGAATGGGGTACCTGGATCTATGTTCTGCTCTTCGCAATTATCTTTATTGAGACTGGTTTGGTGGTTATGCCATTCCTACCCGGTGATTCCCTATTGTTCGTTGCCGGAGCTCTAACCGCTGCAGGCGACCTTAGCCTTCCAGTCCTCATGATCTTACTCACCAGCGCAGCCATTTTGGGCGATGCTGTCAATTATTCGGTTGGGCGGTTTGTCGGTAACAAAGTTTTCTCGTGGGAGAACTCACGCTGGTTTAATAAAAAAGCCTTTGATGAAGCCCATGCCTTTTATGAAAAATACGGCCCCATCACCATTGTGATTGGGCGCTTTTTGCCATTTGTCAGAACATTTGCGCCTTTTGTAGCTGGCGTTGCTCAGATGCGCTACCCTGTATTTGTCTTCTACAACATTATTGGTGGCATCATCTGGGTCTGTAGCTTAACGGGGCTTGGTTATTTGATTGGCGAGCATCCCTGGGTGAAAAGTAATTTTTCGATCGTGGCACTCGCAATGATTATTATTCCTGGCTTGCCCGCGCTTTGGATCTTTCTGAAAGAACTTACGGCTCGCTTTCGTAAGCGCTAAACCTTCATGTCAAATTCTGATAAACCAATTTGCATTATTGGTAGTGGCTTAGCAGCCTACACGCTGATCCGCGAGTATCGCAAGCTCAACCCTGAACACTCCATCACTTTAGTCACTAAAGAGTCTGGTGATTTTTATTCAAAGCCGATGCTATCGACTGCAATTGCTGGTCAAAAATCAGCGGAGCAACTCGTCACGAGCTCGGCAGCCAAAATGGCTGAGCAATTGCATCTCACCTTATATGCCCACGCAGCAGTTAAGAAGATTGATCCGGCACATCGAATCATTTCTGTTGTGCTTAAGGATGGTCAATCCGTTGATATTGAATACAGCCAATTGATCCTGGCGCTTGGCGCTGATCAAATTAGCGTTCCGATCGATGGGGACGCTAGTGATGCAATTTTGTCGGTCAATGATTTATATGAATATGCAAACTTTCGCAAACAGCTCAACGGTAAGAAAAAAGTTGTCATTCTCGGCGCGGGTTTGATTGGTTGTGAATTTGCAAACGATTTAGCGGTGGGTGGCTATCAAGTTGAATTAGTTGATCTTGCAGACCAGGCCTTGAATCGCTTATTGCCAAAACCCATTGCGCAAGCACTTGAGCAGCAGCTATCCAGTCTTGGCGTACTTTGGCATTTAGGAACCAGTATTCAATCGGTATCTCATGATGGCGATCAACTTCAAGTCATTTTGACGAATGGTCAAATAATCCGTGCAGACTTAGTGTTGTCAGCCTTAGGGCTGGCCCCCAGGATTCAATTGGCTAAAGAAGCGGGAATTATTGTTCATCGTGGGATTGTTGTGAATCGTCAGCTAGAAACCAGCGCCCAGAATATCTATAGCTTAGGTGATTGCGCAGAAGTTGAGGGTCAGGTACTTCCGTACGTAATGCCAATCATGCAAGCTGCTCGCACCTTGGCCATGGTTTTGGCCAGACAAGACGCTTCCTTAGTCTATCCAGCGATGCCGGTAATGATTAAAACGCCTGCATTGCCCTTGATTGTTTCCCCTCCACCGATAGGCGGTTCAGGCTCATGGTCAATCAAGCAACTAGATGATGGTATCGAGGGACTTTTCCATAACACTCAAGGCGAACTGATTGGTTTTGCCCTGGCTGGATCAGCAACGAGTCAGCGGGCTACGCTCACTAAACTCCTTCCCCCAATTTTGGGAGCTTCTTAAAGGCGCCAGAATAAGCTTAGCTTTTGTGGATCGCCTTCTTTGATAACCACACTACGCTTTAGTAATTTACCCTGATAACTTGCCTCAACAATGTATTGCCCTGGTGGGACATTGAGAAGCATTAAAGGTCCATCGCATACGGTCTCCAAGATGGATTGTTGTTTCGCGTTAAGGACACGGATATCAATACCCGCAATCCAAGCGCCACGCCCGCTTCCATCAATCTCCGACATCTCAATAAGTAGTGACCACTTTTTGGCAGCGGCAAACATTGCACTAGACTCGTCAGTGCCAATACCGCCCGTAATGAAACTTACATCGCCTTGCGTCTTACTGGGTGGTAATTGAGCAAGGCTTGCACCGGATAGAAATCCGGTGCAGACCATCAGGCATTGAATTGCGAAA
>JBDLUB010000151.1:0-3703 GCA_039805525.1 Pseudomonadota bacterium
ATTTGTGGTGGAGCAGGCCGGCGGCTTGGGTTCCACAGGACGTCAACGTATCTTGGATGTTCAACCGGAGAGTATTCATCAACGCATCCCCGTGATTTTGGGATCTAAAAATGAAGTAGAGCGTATCGAGGAATACCACCGCGAACATGATCGTGCGTAACACCAATAACAAGAATGGATATGAGTACAACATCACTTAATCGTCGCGAACTGGCTAATGCCATTCGCTTTTTGGCCATCGATGCCGTTGAAAAATCGAAGTCAGGTCATCCGGGTGCGCCCATGGGCATGGCCGATATTGCCGAGGTCTTATGGCGCGATCATCTCCACCATAATCCTGCCGACCCAGCATGGATTAATCGGGATCGCTTCGTTCTTTCCAATGGCCACGGATCGATGTTGATCTATGCTTTATTGCATCTTACCGGCTATGCCGTCAGTATTGACGATATTCAGAAGTTCCGGCAGTTGCATAGCATCACGGCCGGTCACCCCGAAGTCGGTATTACGCCCGGTGTAGAAACCACCACTGGCCCACTTGGTCAGGGACTTGCGAATGCGGTTGGCATGGCCTTAGCC
This sequence comes from Pseudomonadota bacterium, assembly GCA_039805525.1. Taxonomy (GTDB): domain Bacteria; phylum Pseudomonadota; class Gammaproteobacteria; order Burkholderiales; family Burkholderiaceae; genus Polynucleobacter. The sequence continues at coordinate 580 of JBDLUB010000151.1, forward strand.
GAATCGCTTCTTGCAAAGCGCTTTAATCGTCCTGGCCACTCCATCATTAATCACCACACCTATACCTTCTTGGGAGATGGTTGCCTAATGGAGGGCGTGAGTCATGAGGCCTGCTCCTTAGCAGGAGTGTGGGGCTTAAATAAACTCATTTGCTTTTATGACGACAACGGCATCTCAATTGACGGGCATGTCGACGGTTGGTTTCGAGACGATACTGCCAAGCGATTTGAGGCCTACGGTTGGAATGTGATTGGTCCTATTGATGGTCACGATATCAACGCAATTTCACAAGCCATTGGAAAGGCGAAGAACGAGTCCAAGCGCCCCAGCTTGATTATTTGTAAGACCACCATTGGCTGGGGAGCTCCGAACATGGCGGGTACCCATGATGTGCATGGCGCACCTTTGGGTGAGAAAGAAGCCCAGGCAACCCGTCAAGCACTTGGGTGGACCCACGCATCGTTTGTAATTCCGGCATCGATTAAAGATGCATGGAGTGCGATCGCGGCAGGTAAGGCTAAACAGGCTGCTTGGGATGCAGCGTTTGCCAACTATCAACGTGAGTACCCTGAGCTTGCCAAAGAGTTGTTGCGGCGCGTTGATGAACACTTCCCTGAGGGTTGGGCCAATACTAAGTCCCAACTCTTTACGAGCATGAAAGCGATTGAGGCGCCGACAGCGAGTCGTAAGTCATCGCAACAGGTTTTGGAGGTTTTGGTCCCAGCGCTACCTGAGCTATTAGGTGGTTCTGCTGATCTCACCGGTTCCAACTTAACTGCTACAAAAGCCAGCATCACCTGGCATCAAAAGCCTGATCAAGTGGCGAACTATTTATCCTATGGCGTGCGCGAGTTTGGTATGAGCGCCATCATGAATGGTATTGCATTACATAAAGGCTTCATTCCTTATGGCGGCACCTTCGCGGTGTTCTCTGACTACGCTCGAAATGCCATACGTATGAGCGCCCTCATGCATCAGCGTGTCATTTATGTGCTCACGCACGACTCGATTGGTCTGGGTGAGGATGGACCAACCCACCAACCGATTGAACATGCGGCTAGCTTGCGATTGATCCCAAACCTCGATCTCTGGCGCCCTTGCGACGGATTTGAAACCGCCGTCGCTTGGACTGCAGCGATTGAGCGTACCGATGGACCCAGCGCACTCTTTTTATCTCGCCAAAATTTACCCCAGCTTACCCAGGCGATCACGGAATCCCAGGTATTAAAGGGTGCTTATGTCTTATCAGATTCTCCTAATCCTGAGGCAGTTCTGATCGCAACCGGCTCCGAGGTAAGTCTAGCGATGCAGGCCCAAGCGCTCTTACGCACCAAAGGTAAGTCGGTACGCGTGGTATCCATGCCATGCACGTCAGCCTTTGATCGTCAGTCTCGAGAGTGGCAAGACGCGGTCTTGCTCAAGGGTGTTCGCCGGATTGCGATTGAAGCTGGGCAGGGCGATCTCTGGTGGAAGTATGTCGGTTTAGATGGCGCCGTCGTTGGTATCAACCGGTTTGGGGAATCAGCACCTGCACCAGCAGTTTATCAAGCCCTAGGTGTTACCGTTGACCGTATTGTTGAACTTGTTTTGTCCTAGAGGGAAATATGGCATTAATTTCATTAAGACAGCTTTTAGATCACGCCGCTGAGCATCATTACGGACTGCCAGCATTCAATGTCAACAACATGGAGCAGATCCATGCCATCATGCAGGCCGCCGATCAGGTCGATAGCCCCGTCATTTTGCAGGCCTCAGCAGGTGCGCGTAAATATGCTGGTGAGCCATTCCTTCGGATGCTAGTACTCGCAGCGGTTGAGCAGTACCCTCATATTCCAATTTGCATGCATCAGGATCACGGCGCCTCACCGGCAGTCTGCCAAGCATCGATTCGTAGTGGCTTTTCTAGTGTGATGATGGATGGCTCACTAAAAGAAGATGCCAAGACCCCGGCTGACTTTGCCTACAACGTGGATGTCACCCGTCGGGTTGTGGATATGGCGCATGCGGTTGGTGTCTCGGTGGAAGGCGAGTTAGGTTGCTTAGGTTCCTTAGAAACCGGACAAGCCGGCGATGAGGATGGTAGCGGTGCAGAGGGCGTACTTGATCATTCTCAGCTACTCACAGATCCAGACGAGGCAGCCGAGTTTGTTGCCAAGACGCAAGTGGATGCCCTAGCCATTGCGATTGGAACAAGTCATGGTGCATATAAGTTCACCAGACCACCAACTGGTGATATTTTGGCAATCGACCGCATTAAGGCCATCAATCAGCGGATTCCGAATACGCATTTAGTGATGCATGGATCATCGAGTGTGCCGCAAGAGTGGTTAGCAATTATTCGTGAACATGGCGGCACTATTAAGGAGACCTACGGTGTGCCAGTAGAAGAAATCGTTGAAGGAATTAAGCACGGCGTGCGCAAAATTAATATCGATACCGATATTCGTTTGGCCATGACCGGAGCAATCCGGAAGTTTTTCTCGGAACACCCAGAAGAATTTGATCCTCGCGCTTTTCTCAAGGTTGCTACAGCAGCCGCCAAGGGAATTTGCGAGGCGCGCTTCCAATCCTTTGGATGCGCTGGGCAAGCGAGCAAGATTAAAGTGATTCCCTTGGAGAAGATGGCAGCGCGCTACGCCAAGGGAGAGTTAAAAGCCGTTGTGCAGTAATGATTGAGCAAAAGGAATAAAGAGGAAATCATGACGATCCGAGTTGCAATTAATGGATATGGCCGGATTGGCCGGATGGTATTGCGCGCTCTCTACGAAGAGGCGAGGTTGCAGAATAAAAAACGCGATATCCAAATCGTCGCCATTAATGCGATGGGCGATATTGATATCAACGCGCATCTCACCCAATATGACTCCGCCCACGGTCGTTTTCCGGGAACTGTAAGCGTTGATGGCGATTACATGGTGGTCAATGGCGATCGGATTCGGATGTACTCGACCCGAAATCCCCTCGAAACCCCATGGGGTAAAGAGGGCGTTGATTTGGTACTCGAGTGCTCTGGTAAGTTCACCTCCAAAGAAAAAGCCATGGTTCATATTCAGCAGGGAGCCAAGAAGGTATTAATCTCGGCCCCCGGTGAAAAGGATGTGGACGCCACGATTGTGTATGGCGT
>JBDLUB010000152.1:0-3652 GCA_039805525.1 Pseudomonadota bacterium
GTTTCAACAATCGCATCCACTGGGCAGGCTTCCTCGCAATAGCCACAGAAAATGCATTTGGTGAGGTCAATGTCATAGCGCGTTGTTCGACGAGTGCCATCTTCGCGTTGATCAGACTCAATCGAGATTGCCAAGGCTGGGCAAACCGCTTCACACAGTTTGCATGCAATGCAGCGCTCTTCCCCATTCGGGTAGCGACGTAGCGCATGTAAGCCTCGGAAACGTGGTGACAATGGGGTCTTCTCTTCCGGATACTGAATCGTAATCTTGGGTTTAAATAAATAACGCCCCGTGATCGACATTCCTTTTAGAACGTCTTTGAGCATTAAGCTATTCAGAAACTGGGAGGCGCGCTTGAACATAGTGATTAGCTCCAAATGTTCCAGGGGGACAAAATCCAAGCCCCAACCAACAATACCCAAACCACGGTTAGAGGAATAAAGACCTTCCAGCCCAAACGCATAATTTGGTCATAGCGATACCGTGGTAATGAAGCCCGCAACCAAATAAAGCATGAGAGCACAAAAAAGATCTTGGCAAATAGCCAGAAGAATCCTGAGATATCGCGCAAGATGGGTAGATCAAGGATTGGTAACCAACCACCCAGGAACATGATCGACGTTAAGGCGGCAATCAAGATCATATTGGCGTATTCGGCCAAGAAAAATAACGCAAAGGCCATGCCGGAGTACTCCACCATATGGCCCGCAACAATCTCTGACTCCCCTTCCACGACGTCAAATGGGTGACGATTGGTCTCCGCAACCCCGGAGATGAAATAGATCACAAACATGGGTAGTAAAGGCAACCAGTTCCACGAGAGGAAGTTCAAGCCCATGTCAGCAAAGATGCCCACCTCTTGAGAGCGCACGATATTACTTAGGTTTAAGGAGCCAGCGACCATCAACACAGTCACCAGGGCTAAACCCATGGCAATCTCATAGGAGATCATTTGAGCAGAGGCGCGCATGGCTCCTAAAAATGGATACTTCGAGTTAGAGGCCCACCCCGCCAAGATCACGCCATACACACCGACCGAGGTTATGGCCATCACATATAAGAGACCGGCATTTACATCCGCTAGAACTAAGTCTGCCTGGAATGGCACTACCGCCCATGCCGCCAAGGCAGGGGTTAACACCATCAGCGGGGCAATAATGTAAAGCGTATGACTGGCACGTGTTGGAGAGACGATCTCCTTCATCAGGAGCTTTAATGCATCTGCAATCGGCTGGAATAAACCGAGGGGACCAACACGATTGGGGCCCAAACGAATGTGCATCCAGCCAATCAGCTTACGCTCCCACAAAGTAAGGTAAGCAACCGCGCCAAAGATGGGCAAAACGATGATCAGGATCTTCGCTAAGTTCCAAACCAAAGGCCAGAACGAACCAAACAGTTGTTCACCGTGGCTAGTAATGAGATCGATCCAGTTGCCCATAACTACCTTAAGCGCTCACCGTTAATTTAGAAAGAGCCACCTCACCAAACATCGAAGCTAAATGACCACTTAACTCCGTTGCTGTCGCAATCCGCACCACACCGTCGACCAAGCCCGGTTGCAACACAACGCCCGCCTCAACCGTATAGCCGCCTTGAGTGAGTGCTACGCGATCACCGGCTTGCAAACCAAGTTGCCCCCAAAGGGTCTCCCCCACTCCGATCATCACAGCATCCTTTGCATCACGAGTGCGTTGCAATGCAGGCGCGCGGCGCACAATCGCATCGCTTGAATAAATTGCTTGATCGGCAAGGCGTTCGAGCGATGCAGTAATCTGAACGCGTTGTTGGACCTCAGGGTTCGCTGTAAAACAATTATTAAGTTGCTCCTGCACAGGCTTTGCAAATGCATCGGCATAAACCTCTTCTGGCAGGTTATACAAAAAGCCATTTAGGTTAAGCAAGCTACCCAATGCACGGAGTACCTTCCATGCCGGTCTAGCATCTGCCAAGGGTCGAACGGAAGGCTGAATCGTTTGCACCTGCCCCGCTAAGTTGACAAAGCTCCCAACTGTTTCGGTATACGGGGTAATCGGCAGAATCACATCGGCTAACTCCAGCAAATCGGGGCTCGTGTAGGCGCTCAGTGCAATTACGGTATCGGCGCCCTGTAACGCAGCTCGGGTTTGCTGTGGGTTTGGTAAATCCTGAAGTGGCTCGACGTGCAACATCACATAGGCGCGCGCCTTACTTTGCAATACGGTATCAACACTGCCTTGATTACCCTGGGTGGCACCCACCAGTTGCGCCCCCACTGAATTACCACCTTCGCACAAGAACCCAAAGGTGCATCCCGAATGCTTGGCAATAAACTCGGCAATAACATGTAAATCAGAGGCGTTAGGATGGGCAAGCGCTAACGATCCCAAGAGTACTGCCTGTGGCTCAGGACTCTCGAGTTTGGCATTGCTGAGCAATTGATCTGCAATCGCTTGCGCTTCACGAGATGCGCTCTTCACTGAGAGGCCGGTTGGCAACTGAACGGATTTTGCTTGGGCAATTGCTTGGGCAATTTGCCCCAATTGATCCACCCATTGACTGGGCTTCGACTTGAGATGCGCAGCAATCGGCATTAGCCAATCGTTGCCACCGGCATCGAGTCGATAGACCTTAAGGCCCTGCTTAGTCGCGGTACGGATCCTCGCAGCAATCAGCGGCAGGTCTTTGCGTAAATGACTACCAATCACCAAAACACGTTTGAGCTCACCTAATTTGGCAATTGGCATACCTAACCAGGGTAGCATTGCTGCTCCGCGGGTATCAGTTTGGCGCAAGCGCGTCTCAATTTGATGACTTCCTAGACCGCGCATCACTTTTTGTAAAAGGTAAAGCTCTTCTGCGCTCGCGATGGGATGAGCTAGCGCGGCCAATGCTTGACTACCATGCTGCTTCTGAATATCACTTAATGAGTGCACTACGTAATCGAGGGCGGACTGCCAATCGGTCTCCAACCACTGTCCATTTTGTTTCACCATTGGGGTGGTTAAACGATCGGGGCTATTTAGGCCCTCGTACGCAAAGCGATCGCGGTCACTAATCCAGCACTCATTGATGGCCTCGTTCTCAAGCGCGACAACCCGCATCACATGATTGGCCTTGGTTTGTACGGTGGTGTTGGCACCGACGGCATCATGCGGACTGATCGAGCGCTTGCGAACCAACTCCCAGGTGCGCGCAGCATACCGAAATGGTTTACTGGTTAAGGCGCCCACGGGACAAATGTCAATCATGTTGCCCGAGAGCTCAGAGTCAACCGTTTGCCCCACAAAGGTTGTGATCTCGGAATGCTCGCCGCGGTTAATCATGCCAAGCTCCATTACACCAGCAACCTCTTGCCCGAAACGAACGCAGCGGGTGCAGTGAATGCAGCGTGACATCTCTTCCATGGAAATGAGTGGTCCAACATTTTTATGGAAGACCACACGCTTCTCTTCTTTATAGCGCGAACTGGATTTACCGTAGCCAACCGCTAAATCTTGTAATTGACATTCGCCACCTTGATCGCAAATAGGACAATCCAAGGGATGGTTAATCAACAAGAACTCCATCACCGATTTTTGAGCCTCAACAGCCTTCGCCGAATGAGTAAACACCTTCATACCCGCCATCACGGGGGTGGCGCATGCTGGTAATGGCTTAGGCGCCTTCTCCA
>JBDLUB010000153.1:0-3611 GCA_039805525.1 Pseudomonadota bacterium
TTTTCCAAAGCGCAATCGGATCATCGCCGCCCTTTCTTTGGGGGTTGTGGTGATTGAGGCCGCCCAGAAATCCGGATCTCTAATTACAGCCTATCTAGCAGCTTCGCTCGGAAGAGAGGTTTTCGTATTGCCCGGGCCGATTACATCCCCCCTTTTTGAAGGGTCTAACCAACTGATTCAGGAGGGAGCGAAATTAGTTAGGCGTGTTCAGGATGTACTTGAAGAATTACCTAATATCCGCCCCCACTGAGAGTAAATGTATTTAAGTTGTTGAATTTAAATGGTTTTATCCTATCTTGTAGTCATGGGTGCCGGGACTTGTTTGACTTTTTACAAAGACCTGGGCTAATAATAAAAAAGGGGTGAAGACGAGTTCTTTTAAAAAACCGTTTAAATTAGTCTTCCTTTTGGCCCTAATAGGGGTGCAAAAAACTTATCTTAATTAGGCATAGTGTGGCAACCAGTACAAAGTCAAGCAGCAAAAAAAATTTAGTCGCTGAGCACCCGAAAGCGCTCATCATTGCTGAAAAGCCATCGGTAGCAAACGACATTGCTAAAGCCCTGGGCGGCTTTACCAAGCATGACGAGTATTTTGAGAATGATGCCTTTTTAATCTCGTCGGCAGTTGGCCATCTTCTTGAAATTGCTGCCCCCGAGGAATATGAGGTCAAACGGGGTAAGTGGTCCTTTGCTAATTTGCCAGTGATTCCCCCGCATTTTGATCTGCGGCCTATTGCAAAAACGGAATCGCGTCTTAAGGTCTTACAAAAGCTCATTAAACGAAAAGACGTAAATCGGATTATTAATGCCTGCGATGCGGGCCGTGAAGGTGAGCTGATCTTTCGTTTGATTACCCAACACGCCAAGGCTCCCCAAAAAATTGAGCGCCTGTGGCTTCAGTCGATGACACCCGCTGCGATTCGAGAGGGCTTTAGTAAGTTGCGCTCGGACGATGAGTTAATTCCCCTTGCTGATGCAGCGCGCTGCCGATCAGAGGCCGATTGGTTGGTGGGGATTAATGGCACCCGAGCCATGACCGCATTTAATAGTAAGAGTGGTGGATTTTTTCTTACAACAGTTGGGCGAGTTCAAACACCAACCCTATCGATTGTTGTCCAGCGCGAAGAACAAATTCGGAAGTTTGTATCCAAAGACTACTGGGAGGTCCGCGCTGAGTTCATTGCCGCAGCAGGGGTTTATGAGGGTCGCTGGATCAATTCCGATTTTAAAAAGGATCCCACAGATCCTGACGCACGAGAAAATCGTCTCTGGAGCGAAGCTGCCGCTAAAAGCATTGTGGCTGCCTGCCGAGGAAAAAAAGGCGGCGTCTCGGAAGAATCAAAACCTGCAACTCAACTAGCGCCCCAACTTTTTGACCTCACGAGTTTGCAGCGTGAGGCAAACGCGCGCTTTGGTTTCTCAGCCAAAAATACCCTAGGGCTTGCACAGGCCTTATATGAGCGCCATAAAGTCCTCACCTATCCAAGAACAGATGCGCGCGCCCTCCCTGAAGACTATTTGGATACCGTTCAAAAAACCATTGAGCAATTAGGTGAGCACGCTCAAGAATACCGGCCTTTTGCGACCGCGATCCTCAAAGGCGATGGTAAAAAGTCATGGGTCAAACCCAATAAGCGGATTTTTGATAACAGCAAAATATCGGATCACTTTGCCATCATCCCTACGCTCGAAGCACCTAAAAATTTAAGCGAGCCCGAACAAAAGCTTTATGACCTAGTGGTTCGGCGATTCTTGGCAGTGTTTTATCCTGCTGCCGAATATCGAGTCACCACCCGCATCACCGAAGTGTCTGGTCATCAATTTAAAACCGAGGGCCGCGTACTGGTTGAGCCGGGCTGGTTGGCTGTTTATGGAAAATCGTCTCAAGCAGACGATGAGCTTGTGCCTGTCCAAAAAAATGAGTCTGTTCAAAACGAAACCATTGAACTGGTCCCCTTAAAAACGAAGCCGCCGGCGCGCTACAGTGAAGCAACCTTGTTGTCGGCCATGGAAAGCGCGGGAAAATGGGTCGATGACGACGAAATGCGTGAAGCAATGGCAGAGAAAGGTCTTGGGACGCCCGCGACGCGCGCTGCGATCATCGAAGGTTTGTTGGCAGAAAAGTATATCGTTCGTGAAGCCCGCGAGTTAATACCAACTGCAAAAGCATTTCAATTGATGACCCTGTTGCGGGGCCTAGGCGTTGCTGAGCTCACCCAACCCGACCTTACAGGAACTTGGGAACACAAGCTAGCGTTGATCGAAGAAGGCAAGCTTGATCGCAACACTTTCATGCAAGAAATTGCACAGATGACACAAAAAATTGTGAAGCGTGCAAAAGAATTTAATAGCGACACCATTCCGGGCGACTATGCAACCTTAAAAACCCCTTGCCCACATTGTGGCAAGGCCGTGAAAGAAAACTATCGACGCTTTGCATGTGAATCCTGCGGCTTTACGATTAGTAAAACCCCGGGTGGTCGAGCATTTGAGTACGAAGAAGTTGAATCTTTGCTTAAAGAAAAAACCATCGGGCCCTTGCAGGGCTTTCGCAGCAAAATGGGTAGGCCCTTTGCAGCAATTATTCGTCTTACAGAAATACCGCTTGATGATGCAGATTATCCCAATGCGGGCTTCAAGCTAGAGTTTGATTTTGGCAACTCAGGGGGAGAGGACGAGGAAGCAGTTGACTTCACCGGCAAAGAAGCGCTTGGAGTCTGTCCAAAATGTTCTGGCGCGGTATACGAGGATGGCATGCGCTATGTTTGCGAACATAATACGGGTCCGGCAAAAACCTGTGACTTTAAAACTGGCAAAGTCGTCTTACAGCAAGAAGTAAGCTCTGATCAAATTAAGAAGCTGTTAAAAGAAGGTAAAACTGACCTCTTAACCAACTTTAAATCCAATCGTACCGGGCGTGGCTTTAAGGCTTACCTAGCCTTAGATCCTAAGGGGAAAATTGGTTTTGAGTTTGAGGCTAAAGCTCCCGCCAAAAAGCGCGCGGGCGATAAGAGTGAAAGTGATTCAGAGTCCAAACCAAAACGCGCGAGTCGCTCCAAAGCAAAGTCCGACGAATGAGAAAGGGCCGGAATAAGGGCCGATGCAAGTGTTGACCAAAGCAATCCGCGCGAGCCAAGGGCGCTAGCAACATATAGGTTTGGTAGGCCCGAAACAGCGCCTATGATCGGGAGTCGATCTTTGCTTACGCAGCGCACGCCAACAAATTGATCGACCACCACTAGCTTGGCCGGATCAATTGTGTGTGGCCTCAATAGTCCTAGTGCCAGCCGTCGATTGTGTTCGTCACTCGCAACGCTTGGTTGTGTGGAATTCTGATTCTCATCATAGGTCGAGCCAACTAACCAACGATATGATTGAGTCTCTAAATGCCAAACCGGGGGCGTGCAATAGCCATCACCCGATAAATTTATTTTAGGGATGCGCTCTAACAAATCGGGCTGTTGGTCAATTCTAAAAATACTAAGTTGACCCCGGACAGGCTTAAGATAAAGCTTTTGACCAAATGGGGTCAAAAGATCTTGAGCACCAAATGCGTTTGCAAGGACAACTATTTGTGCTGTCGCTATGCAGCTGCCATTTTTATCCAAAGC
>JBDLUB010000154.1:0-3587 GCA_039805525.1 Pseudomonadota bacterium
CGAACCCTGCTAGCGGAAAATGAGGGGCGTATTCTGGTACGCAATCACGAAGGTCCAAACGGCATTGAGCTCTTATCCAATGTCTGTCGTCATCGCCAAGCATTAATGCTCAATGGTAGCGGCAAGATCGACAACATCGTTTGCCCTTTGCATCGCTGGACCTATGATCTCGAAGGTCAGCTATTGGGTGCTCCACATTTTGGGGACAAGCCTTGTTTGAATCTTGGCAAATCGCCCCTGCAAAACTGGCAGGGTCTACTCTTTGAGGGCCCTAGGGATGTTCAAGCCGACCTCGGAAAACTGTCCGTGGGTCGCGATTTGGATTTCTCGGGTTATATGCTCGACCATGTTGAGGTGCACGAGTGCAATTACAACTGGAAGACCTTTATTGAGGTATATCTCGAGGACTATCATGTGGTCCCTTTTCATCCAGGTCTTGGTAAATTTGTGTCGTGTGATGATTTGCGCTGGGAGTTTGGTGACTGGCACAGTGTGCAGACCGTCGGGATTCACAAGGAACTGAGTAAGCCTGGCACACCAACTTATCGCGCCTGGCATGACGCTGTTTTGCGGCACCACCAAGGGCAAATGCCAAAATATGGTGCTATCTGGCTGACCTACTACCCCAATGTGATGGTCGAGTGGTATCCAGGTGTGCTCTGTATTTCAACGCTGCATCCGATTGCACCAAATAAGACCCGCAATATCGTGGAGTTCTATTACCCCGAGGAAATCACTCTTTTTGAGCGCGAGTTTATTGAGGCAGAACGTGCAGCGTATATGGAAACCTGCATTGAGGATGATGAAATTGCCGAGCGCATGGATGCAGGTCGCGCGGCCTTGCTTGCTCGTGGTCAAAACGAAGTGGGCCCTTATCAAAGCCCCATGGAAGATGGCATGCAACACTTCCACGAATGGTATCGTCGTGAAATGAACTACTAATGGATCTTCACCCAGGAGGCTATATGAATCCCATCATTACCGCAAATCAACTGGAAGAACTGATCAATGAAGGCAGCGATGTTTTAATTTGCGATTGTCGCTACGACCTCACGAATGCCAACGCCGGCTATGCAATGTACAAGAATGCGCACATTACTGGCGCTATCTATGTAAATGTTGAGCATGATTTATCGGGCCCTAAAACTGGAACGAATGGTCGCCACCCACTACCCACCCCCGAGGCTTGGGCCAAAACGCGTCAACGTCTGGGGATTGCCAATCACACCCATGTGGTTGCCTACGATAGTCATGGCGGCACATTTGCGAGTCGTTTGTGGTGGATGCTACGCTCCATTGGTCACGCTTCGGTGCAAGTGCTTGATGGCGGACTAGACGCTTGGAATGGCAGTATTGGTAAAGTAGGCCGTGAACCAACGCCCCTGACCGCAATGCCAGAGGTCTATCCCTTCCAGGGAGTGATCACAACTAAAGAGATGGAACAAAACATCAAATCTGATGCTCCGAAGATGGTAATTGATGCGCGCACACCCGATCGCTTTCGAGGCGAGAACGAGACCTTGGATCCAGTCGGTGGTCATATTCCCGGGGCAACTAATCGCTGCTTTAAAGAGAATTTGGTCTCGGGTAAATTTAAATCGCCCGAGCAACTCTATAAAGAATTTGTTCTCCTCATTGGTCAGCAAAAACCAGGAACGATTATTCATTCATGCGGGTCTGGTGTCAGCGCTTGCCATAACCTGTTGGCGATGGAAGCAGCGGGCCTCAGTGGCTCACGCTTGCATGTGGGCAGTTGGAGTGAATGGTGCTCAGATCCAAGCCGTCCGATTGAGCGATAAACTCAGTTTGTATTCTTAAAATTAGTGGTTGTGGTCAGTTAGCAAAACCACAATTCCAACCCCAATCGCGATCAACACAATTTGGCGGACAGACTCCTGCCAATGGGGTCGGCGATGCATTTGTGGAATTAAATCACTCACTGCAATGTAAATAAAACTGCTTGATGCGATCACCAGCAGATAAGGCATCACTTGAGTGGCGCGCTCTAAAAAGTAATACGCCAGCACACCTCCAACCACTGCCATCAAACCACTAATCCCGTTATACAGCAGTGCACGTGCCCGTGAGAACCCAGCATTGAGAAGCACAATGAAGTCTCCGATCTCTTGGGGGATCTCATGCGCAATGATGGCTAAGGCGGTAAAAATACCGATTTGCACATCCACCATAAAGGCCGCAGCAATCAACACGCCATCCACGAAGTTATGAATGCTATCGCCTACCAAAATCATCCAACCACTACTGCCCGCCTCTTCTTTGTCGTGGCCGTGGTGATGGCCATGTCCATCACCTTCGTGATGGTGACTATGACGTAGGAGTGCGATTTTCTCTAAGAGAAAAAATCCAAGCAATCCACTCAAGAGGGTGGCAAATAGGTAGTGGGCCTGCGCCCCCGGGATCTCAAATGCTTCAGGCAAGGAATGCAAAAAAGCGGTTGCCAACAAAATGCCCACCGAGAGGCTGACCATGTTGTTCACGATCTTGGCCAGCAGGGTTAAGGAAAGACTGGCGGCAGCGAGCACACTCGCAAGCCCGGCGCCTGCGGTGACCAAAACAATCATTTGAAGTGTGCTCAAACCCACAGGCAATCCGCTCGATTCAATGGATTTTTAAGAGACGCCGTACTGCTTAAACCACGCTAAGCATTTTGCCCAGCCATCTTTTGCAGGACCCTCGCGGTAGGTATTGCGATAGTCCGCATGAAAGGCGTGTGGTGCATCCGGATAGATCTCGAACTTGGAGGCTTTCGCAGCAGGATTGGAGCTTGCTTTAGCGAGCGCTGCTTTCATTTGCTCAACGGTATCGAGCGGAATACCAGTATCGGCTGAGCCATAGAGGCCCAATACAGGGGCTTTCAGATCGGCTGCAATCTCGACCGGTTGTCTTGGGTTATTAGCGGTTTTATCGCCCACCAGACGTCCGTACCAGGCGACACCCGCCTTCACCTCAGGCATCGTTGCTGCTAACCAGGTAATGCGTCCACCCCAGCAAAATCCAGTGACACCGACTTTTTTAAGATCGCCGCCATTTTTACCAGCCCAGGCAATCGCAGCCTTGCTGCGGTGGTCCAGGGTAGGGCAAGCGGCGATCCTTTCCCAAATCTCGACAACGTGCGGCGGCCAGCGCGTGTCTTCGCGGGTCACAGCGGTCTCTTAGCGAGCGCTTCCACAAAGCATCATTTCCGGGCTGCAAAACACGCGAGATTCAATTCGCACCCTGCGACGCTCCTTCCACATTCGGTTGACCTGCTCGGGCACGTTCGCGTCACTCACACGCACGCGCCTCACGCGCTGAAAGCGACGAGCGAGTAGCCAAAGATGGGAATGCCTGGCCTCAGAACAGTCCACATCGCGACCCTCCTAGCAGGCTTAAGCGCATGCTCCGGTGCGGGCTCGATTGAAGAGCCGTTCGGAAACACCGGCGCCCCAGGCGCTGGGACCGGCGCCGCGGGTGGTATTGCCCCGGGAGTTCCAGGCACAACCGGTGTTCCCGGCGCGCCAGGTACGGCGGGCAACGGAGCTGCGCCAGGTGGTGTGCCCGCCGCCATGGCGACTGCCGCAGGTTGC
>JBDLUB010000155.1:0-3577 GCA_039805525.1 Pseudomonadota bacterium
TACACTGCTAGCCCATCTCGATGCGGCAATTGTGCGCATTGTCATCACCTCTTTACAGGTGAGTATCACGGCCCTGATATTGGGAACCTTGGTTGGTCTGTCTCTGGGGGCCTGGCTGGCCACTGAGGAGTTTGTAGGTAAACGCGTGGCGATTGTGATTCTCAATAGCATGATGGGCATTCCAACGGTGATTGTGGGTGTCTTGGTGTACTTGATTCTGTCAAGAAGCGGTCCTTTTGGCGAATGGGGCTGGTTATTTACGGTCAAGGGAATGATCGTGGCTCAGTTTTTTATCACCACCCCTTTAATTGCCGCACTTAGCCGCCAATTACTAGAAGATTCCTGGAAGATCCATCGCGATACCTTCATGGCCCTGCGTCTACCCTACTTTGCACGACTTAAGTGGCTCATTTGGGATTGTCGTTTCTCACTCACGATCGCAATTCTGGCTGGTTTTGCCCGGGCGATCTCAGAAGTCGGAGCAGTAATGATTGTGGGCGGCAATATTGATCGAGTAACGCGCACCATGACCACCGCGATTGCGCTTGAGACCAGCAAGGGTGATCTTGCGTTTGCCTTATCTTTGGGAATTGTCCTTCTCGGCATTGTGATAGTGGCAAATATATTCATATTTGTGGTTCGACAAATTGCGGAGCGGCGCTATGGATAAATTGCTTAGCCTGCGTAACGTTGAGGTCATCCGTGATGGGCGTACCATTTTGCAATCAGGCGATGTTCAAATTCCCCTAATAGGTGTTACTGCTCTAATTGGTCCCAATGGCGCTGGGAAAACAACCTTATTACGCTTAATCCATGGCCTAATTGAGCCATCACAGGGTCAATGCCAACGTCCCTTCACGCCGGAAGAAAGCGCACTGGTGTTTCATTACACCCCCATGCTCAAAGCCACCGTTCGAGAGCATCTCACATTATTAAGAGATACCCATCGAAGCATTAGCGATCAAGCAATCGATGAGGCCTTGCAATCCGTTGGAATTGCTCATTTAGCCAATAATCCTGCCCAAGGCCTCTCCGCCGGGGAGCGTCAAAAATTGTGCTTTGCCCAAGCTCGCTTACAAAACCCCAAATTAGTCCTTCTCGATGAGCCCACCGCCAATCTAGATCCCAATGCCAGTGATGATGTAGAGCAGATGATTACTGAGTTGGCCAATGATGGAAAGGCGGTTTTATTGGCATCTCATAATATGGCCCAGGTGAAGCGCCTAGCATCCAATCTCGTCTTCATGCAAGACGGCAAAATCCTAGAAATTACCCATCCCGATGCCTTCTTTAAAAACCCTCAGACCAAAGAGGGTTCCCAGTTTCTTGCTCGCGAATTTATTGCACAATAAGTCAATTATTCAATATTAGGAGACCCTATGCGACTCACCAGTTCAAGTTTTCAAGATGGTGGAGTGATTCCAGGACAGTATGCGTTTTGCATTCCCAATGATCGTGGGCATGTTTGCCTTGGGTCAAATCACAATCCTCATCTGCGGTGGGAGGATATTCCTGCTGGCACGCAATCATTTGCTTTGATTTGCCATGATCCAGACGTTCCATCAAAGCCCGATGACGTCAATCAAGAGGGTAAAACGGTACCCGCATCCCTTCCCCGCATTGATTTCTTTCACTGGGTCATGGTCGATATTCCTAAAACCATTACCGAGATCCCAGCAGGTCACTACTCAACCGAAGTGGTGCCCCGAGGTAAGCCCGGCCCTGGAACCCACCATGGCGCCTTACACGGGATTAATGATTACACTGCCTGGTTCTCAGGTGATACTGAAATGAAGGGCAATTATTTTGGTTACGATGGCCCTTGCCCCCCATGGAATGACAGCATTTGGCACCACTATATTTTTACGGTCTATGCCCTCGATACGCCATCACTTGGTTTAGGCTCTACCTTTGATGGCAAAACCGCACTGGCAGCCTTACAGCGTCATATTTTGGCGAGCGCACAGATCACCGGTCGATACACACTCAATCCCGCCGTCAAATAAAAAATCCCCAAGCATACTTGGGGATTAGTTTAGAGAGTTATCCGGCTATTTTTTGGCAGGAGCCGCTTCAGGCGCAGGTGCAACTGCTGCTGTTGGAGGCGGTACAAATGGGGGTGGCGCGACACATGGAGCAGGATTGGGAGTGCCTGCCGTTTTGTATTTCATGGCCACTGCATTAATCGACTGGCACAACTGATAGTTAGCAACCGTTCCTGCATAGGCAGTTTTTGCTTTAGCAAGAGCAGCTGCCTCAGCTTGCTGTGGAGTTGGGGGTGGTAATGCAGCTAGAGCAACGGTTGATCCGATGACACAGACAGAGCCAACAAGCAAACGTTTCATGTGAATTACCCCTTTCCTAATTTTTTATACCAAAGCTCATGATGCTCTTTAGCCCAGGTCTCATCGCAATATCCTGTTTTCATGGCATCGATTGAACCTTGCATACCAATCGTACCGATATATATGTGTCCTAGAGCAAGCGCGGTCATCAAAATCGCTCCTACACCATGAATGATGTTGGCAATCTGCATGGTGCCGCGCCAGTATTCAATCTGAATAAATGGGACGATCATATCGAGTACCCAACCAGATGCGGATACTGCGGAGCCTAAAATCACCATTCCAACCCAAAACCAGAACTTCTCACCGAAGTTAAAAAATCCAGCAGGGATATGCTTGCCTGAGATCAAACCACCAAATCCAAGCGCCCATGCCATATCGCCCTTCTCAGGAAGGTTTCTGCGGACAAAGAGGATAAAGAACACTACGATACTGACAGTGAATGCGGGACCCACAAAGTTATGCACGTTTTTGCATACCAGTAAGAAGGCTCCGAAGAATGCTGGTCCTGTTAGGGGCAATAAGAAGTACTTACCCCACAAGATCATGATGCCGGTAAACGCCAGAGCAACAAAGGTAAAGGCCATCGTCCAATGAGTGATGCGCTCTAGCAAAGTGAAGCGCTGAATTTTACGTCCAGACATCGGCTCATGCAATTTAATCGTGCCCTTAAAGACGTACATGGCAACAATTCCGCAAAAAGCGATTGTCAGCAACCAAGCCCCGTAAACAGTAATCACTCCATTACGAATCAAACGCCATTCTTGGCCAGTCTTTTGAATTAATACTCCAGCTTCCTTATTCGGAATTGAAACATAGTTCACCGTCTCGCTATTTACAGCTCTCCAAATGGGCGCATTGTTACCTGGCTGATTTTTGCCCGCCTCAATTGCAGCTTGAGAAGTTGCATTTGAGGCTCGGCCAACATCCATAATATTGACCGACTCAACCTTCTGAGGTGTTGGTGATTGGGCAGTTCCTTGCTGAGCAACACTTAAAGAACTAACTGCAAGGCTTGAAACGACAAGGATGGTTCGAAGCATAGAGCCAAACGATACATTCATTGGTTTATCCCCAAATTGTTTTAATTCTTATTTGATTCTGCTGTATTCAGACTGGAGCTGATTGCGCTTGGTAATCTCGGCATTCCAGCTCGCTTGATCGCCTGGTTTCCAACCTTTCGCCATGAATCCATTATCAGCACCCATGTAAGGTGCGATATCAGGTCGTTT
>JBDLUB010000156.1:0-3520 GCA_039805525.1 Pseudomonadota bacterium
TTAGCATTTCGATCCGATTCTGCTTTGGGCGTAGCCGGTTTACTCAATGCCTATCGTGCGGGCAATATCACTCTAGCTAACGCGATTGGTACTGGAATTGCGGACGATAAATCCATTTATCCGTATGTGCCTCAAATGATTGAGTTCTACTTAGGTGAAAAGCCAATTCTTAACAATGTACCGACTTATCAATGCCGCAAGGCCGAAGATCTGGCTTACACCTTAGCTCATCTTGATGAGCTGGTCGTCAAAGAAACTCATGGCGCCGGTGGCTATGGCATGCTGGTAGGTCCAGCGTCCACCAATGAAGAAATTGAGCGCTTTCGAGCGAACTTAATTCAACATCCCGATCAATACATCGCCCAACCCACCCTCTCCCTATCAACCTGCCCAACCTTTGTTGAATCTGGTATAGCTCCGCGCCATATTGATCTACGACCCTTCGTGCTATCTGGTAAAACCATCAAGATGGTTCCGGGAGGCTTAACCCGCGTCGCCCTCAAAGAGGGCTCTTTGGTGGTGAACTCCTCACAAGGTGGTGGCACCAAAGATACTTGGGTACTGGAGGATTAGTCAATGTTAAGCCGCACTGCTGATTGCCTCTATTGGATGGCTCGCTATACCGAGCGGGCCGAGAATACCGCGCGCATGCTCGATGTGAACTATCAAACCTCTTTGTTGCCGCAACCCTCTGAATACCGAGACCAAAGTTGGCGCAAATTACTCACCATCTCTAAACTGGAACCGGCATTCCTAGCGAGCCACTCGCAGATGAACCAGGAATCAATTTTGCGGTTCATGATCGCTGATGCGAATAATCCATCGAGCATCGTGTCTTGCTTGCGCGCTGCTCGCGAGAATGCCCGGGCGATTCGTGGACGAATTACCTCTGAGCTCTGGGAAACCCAAAACACGACCTGGCTTGAATTTAATCAATTACTTGCTAATCAGGATCATGCAGATCCCAGCAGTCTTCTAGACTGGGTTAAATATCGTTGCCACCTCTCACGGGGGGTCATGCATGGCACCATGCTGAAGAATGAAGCCTATTACTTCATGCGCATTGGTACCTTACTAGAGCGGGCCGATAATACCGCGCGCATTTTAGAAACTAAGTACCAAGACCCAGCAAGCTTGCGTCAATTAAAACCCATTCAAGATATTCACGAGGAGGCGGATTCAGCATTCTTTGATTTCTATCACTGGGCCGCCCTCTTGCGATCTGTATCTGCTTTTGAGATCTACCGCCAAATTTACTCAGACCAAATTACCCCGCAAAAGGCAGCAGAGTTGCTCATCTTTAATCAACAAATGCCCCGTTCATTGCGCTATTGCGTAGGTGATTTAATTGTGCTGTTAGGCGAAATTCGGAATCAAAACTCCAAAGAGATTGAACGCCTTATCGGCAAACTCCAAGCAGACCTTGATTACTCTGATATCAATGAAGTCTTTCATATGGGTCTTGAAGAGTTCACTAAGCAGTTTTTAAAACGCATCAACCACATCGGTGACGAGCTCAGCAATGCATACCTCATCCCCCTTGCCGTTGCCTAAGATGAAATCCATGCACTTACAAATTGAGCACCATACCGAATACCAATATGACAATCCAGTTCGTTATTCGATTCAGGAGTTAAGACTAAGCCCACTGGATAACAAGGGGCAAACGATCGTGAAGTGGCAAATTCAGTCGCCTATAAAGGCAAAGTCGACCCAAGATACTTTTGGGAATACCTGCCAAACATTAGTGCTCGACACGCCCTATAAATCTATGAGCATTACTGCCAAAGGAGAAGTCAAGAGCCATGGATGCTATGAGTACCAGGATGATACCCATGCCGTGTCCCCGTACTATCTTCTACAGCCAACCACCCTCACACAAATATCAGAACCAATGCAATCGTATTTTGAATCGGCGCTCCCCAAAAAACATGACATTGATTCTGCTTTGGCCCTAGCCGATGCGATTCGTACTGGCATTCGTTATCAAGCAGGTGTCACGACCTTTGCAACGACAGCAGCTCAATCATTTGCGATCCAAACTGGGGTATGCCAAGATCATAGTCACATTATGCTAAGCCTATGTCGATTTGCCAATATTCCAGCGCGCTATGTTAGCGGCTACTTTTTTGCCGAAGAATCCCCAAACCTAGCAAGTCATGCCTGGGTAGACGTTTGTTTGGATGCAGATCAAGGGCGCTGGATCAGTATTGATGTAACCCATGCCTGCCTGACGGATCAACGGCATATTCGCTTGGCGATTGGAAGGGATTATTATTCAGCTGCACCCATCAAAGGAATTCGTTCCGGTGGTGGCCAAGAGGAGCTACAGGCTCGCATTGCCATACAACAAGTGAAAGTGCTGTAACTATGACCTATTGCGTTGCCCTTTGCCTCGATGAAGGCCTAGTCTTCTTAGCCGATACTCGAACCAATGCGGGAGTTGACCAAATTGGGACCTTTCGCAAGATGGCCCTCTTTCATCAAGACCGAGAGCGTTTTTTTGTTCTTATGAGCTCGGGCAACTTAGCCATTACTCAAGCAGTCAAAGAAATTCTGCTCCAAGGTGAAATGTTCGATGGCATCAATCTTTGGAATGCCAAAAGCTGTCATGAGGCCGCGACGGTGGTTGGTTCGGCGGTCAAGAAAGTAAGAGAGCGCGATTTTGAGGATCTGCAAAAGTCAGGAATTGAGTTCAATTGCAACTTAATTTTTGGTGGGCAAATTAAGGGTGAAAAACCCCGTTTGTTCAATATTTATGCTGCTGGCAACTTCATTGAAACCACACCCGAGACACCCTATTTTCAGATTGGTGAATCCAAATACGGCAAACCCATTCTTGACCGCGTGATTCGCCCCGAGACCTCGTTGGGCGAAGCCGCCAAGTGCGTTCTGGTGTCCATGGACTCGACCCTCAAATCCAATCTGTCCGTGGGTTTGCCCCTGGACTTGGTCGTGTACGAGAAAGACCAATTCAAAGCGGACAAGATCGTCTGCATCGACGAAACCAACCCCTACTTCCGCATGCTGCGCAGCACCTGGGGGCAGCGCTTGCGAGAAGTCTTCGAGGGCATCGAAGACCCGACATGGAACGGCGACAAAACAGACGTGCCCATCAAGGTGCCTGGCACAGGTCGCCATTCTGGCAATCTGAAAAAAATCACCAGCGAGTTTGAGAAACTGATCTGAGTCAGGCCGCCCAGGTCACCCACCCGGTGGCCGAAGTCAGCAGCACCACCGCCCCAAATGCGATGCGGTACCACGCAAAGGGCACGAAGCTGTGGCTGGCGATGTAGCGCAACAGCCATTTCACGCAGAACCACGCGCTGATGAAACTCACCACGCCGCCCACGGCAAACATCGGCACATCGGCCACAGACAGCAGCGCACGCTCCTTGTAGAGGCTGTAGGCACCGGCGCCAATCAGCGTGGGAATGGCAAGGAAGAATGAAAAATCGGTTGCGGCCCTGCGCGACAGGCCCAGCAGCATGCCGCCAATGATGGTGGCCCCGGATCGGCT
>JBDLUB010000157.1:0-3476 GCA_039805525.1 Pseudomonadota bacterium
AATACCTTCTTGGAGTTTCTCGGTGGCCATGGCGTTCTCTGCCAAGAGCTTCTCAAATCTTGCTTGATCTACATTCAATCGCTCAACATTGGCTGATTTGGCATTGCTAACCAGTAATTTCGGGCTTACTGGCTCGGTGCTAGCTTGCAATTCAGCTAAGAGTTCAGGGCTAATGGTCAGTAGATCGCAACCCGCAAGGTCTAAGATCTGACTGGTATTGCGAAAGCTTGCCCCCATAATCTCGGTTTCAATTTCAAAGTGTTTGTAATAGGTATAGATGCTGCGCACCGATTGCACTCCGGGATCATTAGCACCTCCAAACTGCTCGGGAGACCATTGATCACCCAATGACTTCTTATACCAATCACTAATGCGTCCCACAAATGGGGAAATTAATCGAGCCTTGGCATCAGCACAGGCAACTGCTTGAACCACAGAAAAAAGCAGGGTCATATTGCAATGAATGCCTTCTTGCTCAAGCTCACGAGCCGCCACAATACTCTCCCAGGTGCTAGCGAGTTTGATTAAAACCCGCTCTTGGGGGATGCCCATTGTCGCGTAGAGCGCCATGATCTCTTTGGCCTTCGCAATGGTGGCAGTGGTATCGAAGGAGAGACGCGCATCGACTTCGGTTGAGACCCGACCCGGCACAATGCGCAGGATCTCCACCCCAAACGCCACCAAGATCCGATCAATTAATTGAGCAGGGGAGGCGTTGGGATGATCACGCTGCACCGATGCAACCAAGGCTTGATACTCTGGCAGCAAGACCGCCTTGAGAATGAGCGATGGATTAGTGGTTGCATCTTGCGGAGCAAAGGCGCGCATCCGCTCAAAGTCGCCAGTATCGGCGACCACGGTGGTGTAGCGTTTGAGTTGGGCTAATGTGTCCATAAGGTAATGGCATATGATAGCGAATATCCTTCTGTATCATTGCTTTCATGAACCAAGACGACCTCAAGAAACGCGTTGCCCAGGCTGCCAAAGACTATGTCATTGGGGCTATGCCCAAGGGTCAGTATTTGGGGATCGGGACGGGCTCAACCGCCAACTGGTTTATTGATCTTCTTGCACCGTACCGCGATCATTTTGCGGGAGTGATCTCAAGTTCACTGGCAAGCACTGAGCGTTTGCTCAAATTAGGCTTTCATGTGGTGGACGCTAATCAATTGCCTGATGAGATTGCAAAGCAAACCTTCCCCATGCCAATCTACGTAGATGGTGCCGATGAAATTAATCCGCAGGGTCATATGATCAAAGGTGGCGGTGGCGCTTTAACCCGCGAGAAGATCATTGCGAGTATGGCCAAAAACTTTATCTGTATTTGTGATGAGACCAAACTCGTGCAGCAGCTAGGTTCTTTTCCTCTCCCGGTAGAAATTATTCCCTTGGCACAAACGGCGGTTACGAAAGCGCTCACTCCATTTGGTGGGCAAGCTCAATTAAGACTGATTAAATCCGGTAAAGCCGAAGGTCAACCCTATCTCACCGATAATAAGGCTTGGATCTTAGATATCCATGGTCTAGCCATTCAAGATCCAGTCGCCCTTGAGGAAGTGATCAATCAGATCCCAGGTGTGATTAGCGTAGGACTCTTTGCCAAACGTAAGGCCAATCTTCTGTTGCTTGGCAAAGCCGATCAGGTGGAGCAGATTCGGTTTACCTAGCAACTACCAAACTGGTGCTAAGCGAATCTCTTTGGGCAACTCGTGGTGCTTGACTGGAATGAAGTATAGGCGCACAAAGCTCAGAAAGCCGAGGCTGGCGTACCACCCTTGTTGGATGAGTCCAGTGATTCCGCCTCTGGCCTTCGCCTCATAAAACCGATCTGCTACACGATGCAAATAATCCATTTCTTGCCGGAATGTTGGATGATCAGTATCGAGGGTAATGGGGAATACCTGTTTTGAGATCTCGGATGTAATCCGAAATACCTCGTAATCGTATTGGGTTGGATCTAGGCCCATCGCCATCTTTAAAGCAGGGCGGGTGTGATCGCGGACATACATCGTGGCATAGACCGATAACAAGAAAAAACGGATCCAATAGATATTGCCACCTTGCAGTAGGCTTGGGTTGGCGCGCATGATCAGCGCAAAGGATTCGCCATGCCGAAACTCATCATTGCACCAGCGCTCAAACCAGCGAAAGATCGGATGGAAGCGTTTATCGGGGTTTTTCTCTAACTGCCGAAAGATGGTGATGTACCGTGCATACCCAATCTTCTCTGAGAGGTAAGTGGCATACAAAATGAACTTTGGCTTGAAATAAGTGTAAGGCTTATCACGTTTGAGATCACCCAGATTAACTCCTAGCCCAAAGTCTTTGAGGGAGGAGTTAATAAAACCAGCATGACGTGATTCATCACGGGCCATATAGGTCATCAGTTGCTTGATATCGGGGTTGGTGATTTTTCCTCGGATCTCGTTATAAAGCACACAGCCCGAGAACTCAGAGGTCAGTGAGGTGACTAAGAAGTCCAAAAACTCCTTACGTAATTCGGGGTCCATTTTGGGCAATAACTCGTCCACTTCTTTAGCAAAATCGGCATCTCGAATGAAGTGATCCTGATTGTTATCACCCTCATACTCCTTCATCATGATGTCCCACTCGGCACGTACCGGCTCGATATTAATTTGGTTCATGTAGTCATGATCTGTGGTGTAAAAGCGGGGACTAATCATGGTGCTCGAGATCGCTTTACGAGCTGCATCTTCAAGGGTATTAATTTCAGTGATGGTGGTCATGAGTCCTTCTCTTCGTGGGATTTATGGGTTGATATAGGGATGGTAATTTCCTCAGACGTGAGGCTTTTGATCTAGATCAAAAACACAGGCAGTCTCTTAAAAAAAGTGTCAACTTTTATGGATTCGCACCGCATAATGCGATCAAGGAATGAAGCAATGAGTTTTGCAATCGACACCATATCGCCAAGCGCTTGTTCAGATAAGCATGAGCAAGAGATCCTCTTTCAGCCAGAACTGCTCAAACGGTTTGATGTGAATGGACCTCGCTACACCTCGTATCCCAGTGCCGATCGATTTCATGAGGGCTACACCGCCAGTAACTATGATCACGCTCTCAAAGCGCTTGCAACAAAGACCGATCCGGTATCGCTTTATCTTCATATCCCGTTTTGCCCCAATATTTGCTATTACTGCGCATGCAATAAGATCATTACGAAGGATCACTCCAAAAGTCAGCGTTACATCGAGTACCTTGCGAAAGAAATGGGTTTGGTCTTAAACGCTCTTGGGGGACGCAAGCTCAGCGTTAGTCAGATGCATTGGGGTGGTGGCACGCCTACTTTTCTGTCGCATCAGGAAACGCGCGAACTGATGGGCTTCATTCATGACCATTTTGAGCTCTTGCCCGATGGTGAGTATTCAATTGAGATTGATCCACGACGCGTGAAGGAGGCGGATATCGCCTTATTGGCTGCCTTGGGATTTAACCGAATTAGCCTGGGTGTGCAA
>JBDLUB010000158.1:0-3473 GCA_039805525.1 Pseudomonadota bacterium
TTTGC
Source organism: Pseudomonadota bacterium (assembly GCA_039805525.1). Taxonomy (GTDB): domain Bacteria; phylum Pseudomonadota; class Gammaproteobacteria; order Burkholderiales; family Burkholderiaceae; genus Polynucleobacter. The sequence goes on from JBDLUB010000158.1 coordinate 6, forward strand.
CTGAAGATGATGCGATTTCATGGGATGGTCGCTATTACTGCTGCGCCGATCATCGCGATAGCCTCAGTCAAAAGGGTTGGTGGGGTAGGGCGCAGTGGCGAGCCTCCCCAAACTTTGACGAACGACCCGCTTCAATCAAACCGGATTTGGTGGTGATTCATCACATTAGTTTGCCGCCTGGCGAATTTGGTCGTGACTATGTCGTTGATTTTTTTCAAAACAAGTTAGATGCGCGCGCCCATCCTTATTTTGAGCAAATTGCGCATCAGAAGGTTTCCAGCCATTTCTTGATTGATCGCGATGGGCAAGTCATTCAGCTGGTATCGGTTCATAAACGGGCTTGGCATGCAGGCGCATCTCAATTTTTTGAGCGGGAGCGTTGCAACGATTTTTCTATTGGTATTGAGTTAATAGGGGATGGCGAATCAGCCTTTACCAATGAGCAATATGCAACCCTTGCCCAACTAATTACCTTTTTAGAAAAGAATTTTTCTAATTTGCGGTTTGCGGGACACAGTGATATTGCCCCCGATCGCAAAACCGATCCGGGTAAATCATTTGATTGGGTGCGAATACAACGTTTGGCCGATTTAAAAACGGAACAATTGCCGTTTGGGACCGAATCTCGCTAGCTATATCTTCATTGGGTAAGCGTACGCTTACATCGCTTTTTCAGAGATTCTATTTCTGTCAAAAATAGGGAAATTACTAATAAATTCTGTAAAAAAGAGCTTACCTAATTTAAAATATTTACCTATACTTAGTGCCTAGAACAATCCAAAACCACTATATCTAGTGTTTTTGTTCCAAATTTGTCTTTTTTCCAATAAATACATATATATAGCAGGAGCAATATGACCTTCGCCGATCCTCAAGCAGCTGGCCAAGCAAGTACCATGAGTCATGGAGGCGTTAGCCCCGTGGGTAATTTGACCCAAACTCCATCGGCTAACTATGTGGCTGGTGGCGTAGGTCTTGCTCAAACCACCCAGCTTTCAGACTACAAAATCATTCGTCGCAATGGTTCGGTAGTCGCTTTTGAGCCCTCGAAAATTGCAATTGCTGTGACCAAAGCCTTTTTGGCGGTCAATGGTGGTCAGGGCGCAGCCTCAGCACGGATTCGTGAGCAAGTTGAGCAATTGACCCAAAATGTGGTTCGCGCACTATTGCGCAGCCGACCGAATGGTGGAACTTTTCATATTGAAGATATCCAGGATCAGGTTGAGTTGGCCCTGATGCGTAGTGGGGAGCATAACGTTGCTCGTGCGTACGTTCTTTATCGCGAAAAGCGCAATCAGGAACGCGCTGCGCAGCAAAGCGCGGTTCAAGAGCAGGTTGCTGACCCAAGTCTGCCTTCCGTTCAAGTGAGCGACAACGGTGTTACCAAGCCCCTGAACGTGGCTGCTCTGCGCAGTGTGATTGAGGCGGCATGCGAGGGATTGGGTAACCATATCGATGCGAATCCCATCATGACCGAGACCATCAAGAATCTCTATGATGGTGTTCCCATGGCACAAGTCTATGACTCGGCTATTTTGGCATCGCGCACCCTGATCGAGAAAGACCCTGCGTATAGCCAGGTGACCGCTCGTATTTTGATGCATGTGATTCGGAAGGAAATTCTAGGGCGCGAAGTGTTGCAAGGTGATATGCAGTCCGAGTACCCGAACTATTTTCCCCAATTTATTCGTAAGGGAATTGAGGCGGAGCTATTGGACCCCCGCCTTTTAGAGTTTGATCTGAGCAAAATCTCGGCAGCACTCAATGCCGATCGGGATTTGCAATTTAATTATTTAGGTCTCCAAACCCTCTACGATCGTTATTTCTTGCATATTGAAGACCATCGGATCGAAATGCCCCAGGCATTTTTCATGCGCGTAGCGATGGGCTTGGCTTTGAATGAGCCAGAGCGTGAGCGCCGTGCGATTGAGTTTTATGAGGTTCTTTCGACCTTTGACTTCATGTCGAGCACCCCAACTCTCTTTAACTCAGCAACCCTGCGCTCACAGCTATCGAGTTGCTACCTCACCACGGTGGATGATGACCTAGATGGTATTTACGAGGCCTTGAAAGAGAATGCCTTGTTATCGAAGTTTGCTGGTGGTTTGGGTAATGACTGGACCAATGTGCGGGCTTTGGGTAGTCACATCAAGGGTACCAATGGCAAGTCCCAGGGGGTTGTCCCATTCCTAAAGGTTGTAAACGATACCGCTGTAGCTGTAAACCAAGGTGGTAAGCGCAAGGGTGCGGTTTGCGCCTACTTGGAGACCTGGCATCTAGATATTGAGGAGTTCTTGGAGCTTCGCAAGAATACCGGCGACGATCGCCGACGCACCCATGACATGAACACCTCTAACTGGATTCCCGATTTATTTATGAAGCGGGTGATGGAAAACGGTGAGTGGACATTATTTTCCCCGTCCAGCACGCCTGATTTACACGACAAGTATGGCAAGGCCTTTGAGCAGGCCTATATTGCTTATGAAAAGCGTGCTGAGGCCGGAGAAATCAAGCCATCAAAGAAGATCCCTGCGGTTCAGTTATGGCGCAAGATGTTGGCTATGCTATTTGAGACCGGTCATCCTTGGATTACCTACAAAGATCCATGCAATATTCGTAGCCCTCAACAGCATGTGGGCGTGGTGCATTCATCTAATTTGTGTACTGAAATTACCCTCAACACCAATGAGACTGAAATTGCTGTTTGTAATCTAGGTTCAGTCAATCTCACTGCCCATATGACCACCGATGCCAACGGTCAAATGGTGCTTGACCATGCCAAACTCAAGAAGACCATCCAGACCGCGATGCGCATGCTCGATAACGTGATTGACATTAATTACTATGCGGTTGCAAAGGCTCGTAACTCCAACATGAAGCATCGACCAGTTGGTCTTGGGATTATGGGCTTCCAAGATTGCTTGCACATGCAACGCATTCCCTACGCGAGTGACGCGGCGGTTAAGTTTGCTGATACCTCGATGGAAGCAGTTTGCTATTACGCCTATCAGGCATCGAGCGAACTTGCTAAGGAGCGTGGCACCTACAGTAGTTATCAAGGATCGCTGTGGGATCGCGGCATTTTGCCCCAAGATACCCTCAAGATGCTGCAAGAGGAACGTGGTGGCTATGTTGAGGTGGATCAATCTAGCACCATGGATTGGAATGCACTGCGTGCTCAAATTAAGCAATACGGTATGCGTAACTCCAATTGCGTCGCAATTGCTCCAACCGCAACGATTTCTAACATTATTGGCGTCTCGGCTTGTATCGAGCCCACCTTCCAGAATTTGTTTGTGAAATCCAATCTTTCTGGTGAGTTCACCGTGGTGAATGATTACTTGGTGCGGGATTTGAAAGATCGCGGTCTATGGGATGAGGTCATGATTGCCGATTTGAAGTATTTTGACGGTACTCTGTCTAAAATTGACCGCGTTCCTCAAGACTTGCGTGATTTGTATGCCACTG
>JBDLUB010000159.1:0-3465 GCA_039805525.1 Pseudomonadota bacterium
TTTGCTGACCTACGCCCGCAGTTCCATTAATCATCCAACCCTCAATTCGTTTACGCATCCCAAAAGCTAGCATTGATTCGTTATAGCTGTCTGGGTTGAAGTAGTTGTTCGCGACATTGGTATTGGTATCGCGATACTGTCGGTAGCGTAGTTGAGCCGTAATGCCGTAATCGGGAATCAGATCATAAATGATTCGGGCTCGAAGGGTGGGGCGGGTATTGGTATCGGAAAAATACAAATTACCACCAAAGAGAACGACACTTAGTCGTTCCATAACTTGTTGCTCGATACTCACTCCACCCATGGTGTAGTAAATGCCATTAATCAGTGAGTTTTGGGTTTCTACCCGATCTCGAAACACCATAACCTCTGCACGTGTTGTATTGGTAAGCATCGTGGAGTAATTGCTGTCAGTTGTCAGTAATTTATAGCCGCCTTCTAAGTTGTAGCCCAAATTGAGGTTATAACCAAGACCATTGCGCGGATTGATTTTCTTAGTGATCAAAGTGTATTGTTCTGCCGTTGAGTTCCAATTACTTTGACTAAAGTAATTATGTTGGTATTGCAATCCTGTAAAGTCATCGGCATTTTTATATAAAGGATAGATGCTCGCCTTGTATTTATTCGTCAAGAATCCTTCACTATCAGACGATACATACACTTCTGGAATCGATACGGCATGCTTTGGCGTGGCAGTGGCTTCTTGGGCGCTCACCTGAAATGTTATAAGTAACAAAATGAGTCCGTACAGCAATTTGATCATTTAGTACCCCAATGCTTGCGCAGATTAAAAATCTCACTGATGTAGCCCCAAACACAAGCCGGTTGCAACACAATCCCATAGGCTAGTACGTAAAAGATAAACCCAAGGTAATTTTTACGAACCCGCAAATGCTCTTGAGTGAACATGGCTTTGCCGCGCTTATACATCACAATATTGAGAAGAAAAGCCATCGGAATGAGGGCAATGGTCATCGGGCCAACGATCCAGTAGATACCAAAACACGCAAGGATTAACCCTGGAATAAAGCCAAAGGTGTATGCCACATCAATGATTGGGAAGAGTGTGTTCCACCAAATATAAATCGTACTTTTTTGGGCTTTAAAAAGAATTGGCCAGTTTTCTTTGAATGACTCAATTAAGCCTCGAGACCACCGTCGACGTTGATTCACAAATTTCATTAGGGTATTTGGACAGTTCGTGAATGCGCAGGCATTCTCTGCATGCCCGACTCGGTAACCCGCTAATAGTATTTTCCAAGTCAGCACAATATCCTCACCCACTTTATCAGGCCAACCTCCAAGCGACTCAACAGTCTTACGGTCGTAGAGTGAAAAAGCACCTTGCGCAACCAGGGTTCCTTGAAATAAAGATTGAATACGCTTGACCGAAGCAATTCCTAAAAAATAATCCCATTCTTGTGCTTTGGTGATCCAGTTCTCACGCGAGTTTCGTATGAGAATTTCGCCAGCGACGGCGCGGGTGTTGATTGGGTCTGATAAATAGCGGCCCACAAGATGACGTAACGCATCTTTATACAGATATGAATCTGCATCAAGGGTAATCACAATATCAGTCTTGGATAATTGAAGACCATGATTGAGTGCGTTGGCTTTGCCTCTATTTTTTTGTAGTTTAATTAACTGGAGATGAGGGTGATTGCGCATGAGTTCAAGCACGATAGCAGCTGTATCATCTTGCGAACCATCACTAATCACAATCACATGGACTGTATTGGGATAGTCTTCTTGAAAAATACTCTTTAGTGTTGTTGCGATATCAGTCGCCTCGTTATAAGCAGCAATCAGAATCGTAATGGGGGGGTAGTGCTGCCCTCGTAGAATAGGTGGTCGCTGATCGAGTAGTAAAGAACTAATCACAAACGCATTCATATATCCCGGAATAATGGCAATAAACGAGATAAAGAAAATCGCAAGCGGCCAACCAATCACATGGGAGAGATCTTGGTACCACGGCAGTGATAACCAAATTGAGATTGCCATCCAGGCAAGTGCTGCCACGAGGCAGATCACATATTTGGCTTTAATTGTTTGATAAGCCATAAATTTAGGTTAACAGAGCGATGTTGGTTTGTATATAAAGGTTGACTATATTTAAAATTTTTAGCATTTACGATTGACTTATTCATTAAAAGTCTTACTTTCGGGCGTATCATTGACGCTCTATTCTCAAAATAGGTAGTTAAGCGTTGGAAAGCCTTGGCGATCTTCAGAAGCAAAACTGGGCCCTCCTTGCTCACGCAAAGGCATCCTCGGCTTTAGTGCGCTCGAACGATCGGGACGATTTAATCTCGGGCGTTTGCAATGCAATTGTCAATCAACCACCATATATATTGGCCTGGGTTGGTCTGGCGATGCATGACGATTTAAAAACTGTTCAGGTAATTGGTACTCATGGCGCAGCAGCAGATTACGCTAAAGGAATCGATGTTAAATGGTCCCCAGATACCCCAACCGGCCAGGGCCCAACAGGCTTATGTATTCAAACAAGTTTGCCAGTATTGATTTCGGATACGGACAGCGATTCTCGTTTTTCACCATGGAAAGAGCGCGCTAAGCCTTACGGCATTCGCTCAGTGATCGCAGTACCAATTAAAGATCACGAGCCCCAAGCGATTGGCGCACTAACAGTCTACGCAAATCTACCAAGTGCTTTTGGTGAGATTGAGACACAGCTTTTTGAGAGCTTGGCTAAGGAAATTGGTTTTGGGCTTGCAGCCATTGAAAAACAACGATTACTTGATAAGGAAGTTAAAGAGCGTGAGCATTTAAATGATCAGCTAGTCAATGCATTAAATACCACCATTGAGGCCATGTCTAAAACGATGGAGTGGCGTGATCCTTATACAGCAGGACATCAGAAAAAGGTTGCCTTACTGTCGCAAGCGATAGCAAGAAAATTAGGTTGGAGCGAAGAGAAGACTAGGGGCTTATATCTTGCTGCTTTAGTCCATGATATGGGAAAGATTGCAACACCTGCTGAAATCTTAACGAAGCCTTCCATGCTCAGTGAAACGGAGATGACATTAATCAAAGAACATCCAAGGACTGGATATGACATTTTAAAAGATATTCCATTTACATGGCCAATTGCCCAAGCGGTTTATCAACACCATGAGCGCCTTGATGGGAGTGGTTATCCAAATGGAATATCGGGTGACGCAATTATTCCAGAGGCCAGAATCTTAGCCGTAGCCGACACAATTGAGGCAATGACCTCACATCGACCATATCGTCCTGGTTTGGGTTTGGGAAAGGCAATTGAACTAGTGAAAGCCGAGGCGGGGAAGAGTTTGGATTCATCTATTTGCCAAGTAGCATGCGAACTACTTGAGCAAGATGAACTCAAGAAAATAATGGCATCCTCTTAATGACCAATGCCTTCGCAGTTAGCTTATATGCCATATCTCTGTTATTTCAAATAACTGCGGTTTATTTTTCTTA
>JBDLUB010000160.1:0-3461 GCA_039805525.1 Pseudomonadota bacterium
ACGTGATTTTTATGAAGTGCTGGGAGTTGGTAAAAATGCCAGCGACGAGGAGCTTAAAAAAGCTTATCGCAAATTGGCCATGAAATACCATCCTGATCGCAATCCTGATAACCCATCTGCCGAGGCAAAGTTCAAAGAGGCCAAGGAAGCCTACGAGACACTGGCGGACCCCCAAAAGCGTAATGCGTATGATCAATACGGCCATGCTGGCGTTGACCCTAGTATGGGTGGGTTTGGAGGGGCCGCGGGTGGTTTTGCTGACGCCTTTGGCGATATCTTTGGCGATATCTTTGGTCAAGGAAGAGGTTCTGGCCCTCAGGTTTATAAGGGCGCCGACCTGCGCTACAACATGGAGATTACTCTCGAGCAAGCTGCTGAGGGCTACACCACTCAGATTCGGGTGCCTAGCTGGAGTAATTGCAAAACCTGTAGTGGTTCTGGTGCAGAGCCAGGCTCAAAGATTGAGGAATGCCCCACTTGTGATGGCCGCGGCCAAGTCCGGATTGCTCAAGGTTTTTTCTCAATGCAACAAACCTGCCCCAAGTGTCGTGGCACCGGTCAATACATACCGAAGCCCTGTAAGACCTGCCATGGCAGTGGCAAGATCAAGGAGCAAAAGACACTTGAAATTAAGATCCCAGCCGGCATCGATGATGGTATGCGGGTGCGCTCCGTTGGAAATGGCGAGCCAGGTATCAACGGGGGACCCTCGGGTGATCTCTACGTCGAAGTACATGTCAAGGAGCACCCCGTATTTGAGCGCGATGGCAGCGATTTGCATATTCAAATGCCCGTTTCATTTGCGACCGCCACCTTGGGTGGTGATATTGAAGTTCCAACGCTTGGTGGCAGGGTTGAGCTAACGATTCCCGAGGGAACGCAAACGGGCAAAACCTTCCGATTGCGCGGCAAAGGAATTAAGCAGTTGCGTTCTTCCCTATTGGGTGATTTGTATGTGCATGTCTTGCTTGAGACCCCGGTGAAATTATCGGAGGAACAAAAAGCATTGCTGTCTCAATTCGATGAGTCACTTCGAAGTGGTGGTAAAAAACACAGTCCTCAACAAGAGGGTTGGTTTGAGCGAATGAAGAGCTTTTTTAACTAAGAGGCAAAGCAGTGCTCGGGTCCGGGAAATTTTCCGGACTTGACTTCACGAACATAGGCTTTAATCGCCGCCTCAATCGAGCTGTTGCCAGCCATGAAGTCTTTCACAAACTTCGGCGCTTTGCCAGGGCTAATTCCGAGTAAATCTGGCAGTACCAAAACTTGTCCGGAGCAATTTGGCCCCGCTCCAATCCCAATCGTGGGAATATGAAGTGATTGGGTAATTTTTTCTCCGAGCGCTGATGGGATCGCCTCCAAGACAAGCATTTGAGCGCCTGCGGCTTGGCAGGCATGCGCCTGTTCAAACATCAGAGCACTAGCATCTTTTGACTTGCCTTGGACTTTATAACCCCCTAGTAAGTGCACGGACTGAGGTAAAAGCCCCAAGTGAGCACAAACCGGAACACTGCGCTCGACTAAAAATTGAATAATATCGACCTGCCAACTGCCTCCTTCAAGTTTCACCATGTCGGCACCTGCGCGCATCAGCTCGGCAGCCGATTCCAATGCTTGCACAGGGTCTCCATAGCTCGCAAAAGGTAGATCGGCAATTAAGAATGCATGCTGATTAGCCCGGGCAACGCATTCCGTGTGATAGGCCATTTCCTCAACGGTGACTGGAGTGGTACTGCTGTGACCTTGGATTACATTGCCAAGGGAGTCCCCAATCAAAATCACTTCAATTCCACAGCGATTGAGAAGGGCGCTCATGGTCGAGTCGTATGCGGTTAGAACCGCAATTTTCTCGCCATCAGCATGCATGGCCAATAACTTCGTGATCGTAATTGGCTTATCGCCTTGTAAATAACTCATAAACCAATTTTAAGCCTAATGCAGCTGTTGGTCGCAATCGCAGTGTTTGCAAGTAATTCGGGTGATGCGTTGATGCGCAATGTTCGGCAAAAGATTTTTTAGAGGACCATAATTGGGCAAGAAAAAATCAGGGCAGATTTCAAGTAAAGGAAGAATCACAAATGAGCGTTCGGCAATGCGTGGATGCGGAATGGTGAGCTCCGAATGATTTTGCTCGATACCTTCATAAAACAGAATATCAAGATCAAGGGTGCGGGGTGCATTGGCATAAGGGCGTTCGCGACCAAACTGATGCTCGATCGATTGGCAAACATACAAAAGTCCATAGGGATTGAGTTCAGTATCAATTTCGACAACTGCATTGATGTAATCACCGCCTACGGCGTTTACAGGTGCGCTTTGATAAAAGCAACTTTTGTTAACAATATGAATTTGAACATGTTGAGCAAGGCAGACAATCGCATCGGTGATGCTCTGCCGAGCATCGCCAATGTTGCCACCAAATCCAATAAAGGCCTGCGCCATGAGTTCCCTACTAAGAATATGCGCTTACTTTACTGAAAATCAATTAACTTTGCTTGGCGTCATTTGACCCAGAATCGGCATGGGCATCAGGGTTTGGCTTGGGCTTTTTTGACCTGCGGCGCCTGTTTCTATTTGGGTTTGATGGGGTTTTGCCGGAAGCTAAATCTTCTAGCTTGGCACTTGCCAGCAAGGCTTCACGTTCGGGTAAATCCGCATGATAAAAGTCTGTCCACCATTGCCCAAGACCGGGTTTGCAATACCCTGTTTGGCCGCGTAGGAGCATAAAGTCGTAACCAGCCCGAAAGCGCGGAACCTCTAGCAGTCGCTCGGGGTAGCGCCCCACTCGTTTTTCAAAACGCGGTTGCATCGTCCAGATATCCCGCATATCACCCTCATGGCGGCGCTGAATGGTGATGCCGGTATGTGAGGGGGAGACAACCGTATCAATTGCAGCATGAAGTGCTGGTACCGTTGGCATTCCAGTATTTCGAAGTACTTGCCACTCCTTCTCTAAATCGGGCCAAAGTAGGGCTGCAAATAGAAAGCCCGGGGAAACCGATTTACCCATTTGAATTCGTTCATCGGTATTGCGCAGCGCCTGTTCAATAAATTGAGCTGCTTGCGCATCTTCAAGGACACGATTCATAAATGGCAAAAGCCCATGATGCAAGTTCGCATCACGTAATGCCTGGATTCCAGCCCAAGCATGCCCTGACATGAGTAACTTCAAAATCTCATCGAATAGGCGAGCGCTTGGAACATCATGGATTAATTGGCCAAGCTCATGAATCGGTGCGAGTGTCTTAGGCTCAATCTGAAAACCTGTCTTAGCAGCAAAGCGAATCGCTCGTAACATACGAACGGGATCTTCGCGGTAGCGCTTTGTTGGGTTGCCGATCATACGAATCGTTTTAGAGCGAATATCCTCCATGCCACCGTGATAATCGAGCACTGTTTCTGAGCTGGGGTCGTAATACATTGCATTGATCGTAAAGTCACGGCGGGCGGCATCTTCGGCA
>JBDLUB010000161.1:0-3422 GCA_039805525.1 Pseudomonadota bacterium
CTTAGCAGCCATTTATCCCTTTACGAAACGCTTTTTTTCAATCCCTCAAGCAATCCTTGGTTTGGCATTTGGTTTTGGTATTCCCATGGCGTTTGCAGCTGTACAAAATCACATCCCACTGGAGGCCTGGATTTTATTTATTGGTAATGTTTTTTGGGCGATTGCCTACGATACTGCCTATGCCATGGTCGATCGTGATGATGATCTGCGCTTGGGACTAAAAACGTCTGCCATTACCTTTGGGCGGTTTGATGTTACTGCAATCTCCATTTGTTATGGGCTCTTGTTGGCCTCCCAAATTTGGGTGGCCGAGATGATTGAGCTGAGTGCTTGGTTCTATGTGGGCTGGTTCTTGGCGCTTGGTTGTGCTATCTATGAGCTGCGATTAGTCGCCACCCGGCAACGCGAAGCGTGCTTTAAGGCCTTCTTACACAACAACTGGTTGGGGGCCGCACTCTTTTTAGGAATAGTACTTGGACTAGCGCTGCGCTCGTAGTCTAGGATTGCCCAAATTCTTTTGCCATGGCTGCCCCACGTTTTTGAGCGGCAAGTAGGGCGTCTTGCAAAATCGCTGCCCACTGCCGTTGATCAAGGATTTCAAGTGCAGCAGCAGTGGTGCCACCTTTGGATGTCACTTTTTGACGAAGACTCTTAGGGGATTCTGATGATTGAAGAGCAAGGGCTGTCGCGCCCATCAGAGTTTGATTAGCCAACTCACGAGCGATGTCTGGCGCAAGCCCCATCTTCTCTCCACCCGCTTGAAGGGCTTCTAAAAAAGCAAATACATATGCTGGACCGCTACCTGATAGGGCGGTCACCGCATCCATTAAAGATTCATTGGGTACCCAAATAAATTTACCAACAGCAGAGCCAATCATTTGAGCGTATTGCCGTTGCTGCTCACTGATGCTAGCGGGTGCAAATAAACCAGTCATCCCTTGATTAATCAGGGCAGGGGTATTAGGCATGGCACGAATGCATGCTGAGTATTCAAGCCAGCGTGACATATCAGCAATTTGGATTCCAGCTGCAATACTCAGAATCGCAGGACCATGAGCAACGGCTTGCAAATGCTTGCTAAGTTCAGTGGCTGCGGTCTTAAAGTCTTGGGGCTTGATAGCTAAAACAATGATGTGTGCTGACTCAATTTTCTGATGCGCATCGCCTACAGCCGCATACGTTGGAATCAAAAAATCATTCTCAAGAAGTTTGGCAGTTTGTGCTTGAGGTTCAATCACGCAGATCGACTTTGGGTTGGCCCCTTGCTGCAAGAGGCCACCAATAATAGCTCTAGCCATATTGCCACCACCAATAAATACGGCATTCATCGGTTGGATATTTGTCATGACTCTATGTTAGCGCTTTGTTTGCGCTCTCCAAAAATTGCGCTACCAACGCGCACCATCGTGGCACCCTCAGCAATCGCCGCCTCAAGATCATCGGACATCCCCATGGAGAGAGTATCAAAGTCTTCAAAACCAGCCACTCTTTGTGTTTGTGCCCGAATACCCTCAAACAAATGCCGCATCGCTGCGAAAGCTTCACGCTGCTCGATCTCATTGGTGCCCGGAGCAGGAATAGCCATTAGTCCTCGTAATACTAAGCCCGGAAGCGAAGCTATCACCTTACACAGTTGCAAGGTGTCTCTCGGCATCACACCCGACTTACTTTCTTCTTGGCTGATATTGACTTGAACGCATGCCTGAAGAGGACCCAGACGACTATGGGCTTGTCGTTGATCTGAGAGGCGTTGCGCAATTTTCTCGCGATCAATCGTGTGAATCCAATCAAAGTGTTCAGCGATATCCGATGTTTTATTGCTTTGCAGTGGACCAATAAAATGCCACTCCAGCCATGGACGCAGTTGCTCGAGTCGCTGAATCTTCTCAACCGCCTCCTGCACATAATTTTCACCAAAGGCTTTTTGACCAGCGTGCATCGCTTCCTCAATCGCACTCGCCGGGAACGTTTTGCTGACGGCAATTAATTCAATTGACTCAGGATCGCGAGCGTAGTGTTCGGCAGCCGCATCGATGCGATGCCGAACAGCCATCAGGCGATCAGTAACTCGACTCATGAGTTTTTTGGTAACAATTGATCAATGATTTCAATCCAATGGCGCACGGGTAGATCATCTTGATGCAAATGACTAATGCAGCCAATATTGCCAGAGACGATTGTTTTAGCTCCCGATTGCGTACAGGCAGCCTCAAGATTTTGAAGTTTCTGAGCCCGTAATTGCTCAGAGAGATTGGCTTGCAAAATCGAGTATGTACCTGCTGAGCCGCAGCATAGATGACTATCGGCACACAAATGAACTGAAATCCCAAGGCTTTCGAGAAGACCTTCTACTTTCCCGCGGATTTGTTGACCATGCTGTAATGTGCATGGAGGATGGTAAACCACACCAGACTTAGGATGTGAACCAATTCGACTAATTAACGCGTCTTTAAAATTAGGTAAGAGCTCGGAAACATCTTTGCATAATTGCGAGATACGCTCTGCTTTGTTTGCATAGATAGGATCGTTCGCTAACAAATGACCATAGTCTTTGACCATAACGCCACAGCCCGAGGCATTCATCACAATCGCTTCTATGGAGTCCTTGCCATTCTCAATGAATGGCCACCACGCATCGATATTGCGCTTTGCATCGTCTAAGCCGCCTACTTGATCATTGAGGTGATACCGTAGTGCACCACAGCAACCCGCTTTGGGAGCACTGATTAACTGAACGCCCAAAGCATCAAACACCCGTAGCGTGGCATGATTGATGTTAGGCAGCATGCCAGGCTGAACACAGCCATCAAGTATCAGCATTTTGCGGGCATGCTGTTGATTGGGCTTTGGGCCTGCTGGCAAGCCGTTGGGAACCTTGCGAGCAAGGGAGGCGGGCATCAGTGGGCGCATGATGCGACCAATCTGCATGGCTGAATCAAATAATGGCTTATTGGTTAACCCCTCTTTCAATAGCCAACGCGTTAACTTCTGGCCAATTGGGCGTGACGCCGTCTTTTCTTCGACCCACTTGCGGCCAATATCAACTAACTTGCCATATTCCACACCGCTGGGACAGGTACTCTCGCAATTTCGACACGTTAAACAGCGATCCAAATGGGTTCGGGTCTTTTCTGTGGGAGTCTGACCTTCAGCAATTTGTTTGATCAAATAAATACGACCACGAGGCCCATCTAACTCATCACCCAATAGTTGGTAGGTTGGGCAAGTTGCTGTACAAAACCCGCAGTGCACGCATTTTCCTAATATGCGTTTTGCTTCAGTACCATCAGCAGTATCGATGAACTCAGGAGCTAATTTTGTTTCCATACTTAAGGTAGGCGCCCAGTTGTGAATACGCCAAAGGGATCAAAGGAATGGCGCAAGCGTTTTTGTACAACCTCTAATCCAGCAGTTAGTGGATT
>JBDLUB010000162.1:0-3410 GCA_039805525.1 Pseudomonadota bacterium
CCCAAAGCTATTTTTTTCTTTATCTCCTTCTTTACCCAGTTTGTGGATCCGCAATTTGCCAATCCGGCCCTCAGTTTTTTATACCTCGCCATCATCTTGCAGATCATTAGCATCACCTACCTAAGTGCACTAATTTGGGTTGGTGAAACTCTCGTTCATCGTATGGAGCGTCATCCCCGATGGGCGGCTATGCTGTGGTTTGGGGTCGGCATCCTATTTATCTATTTTGCGTTACGCTTACTGACGGGTAGTTAAGTTCAAACACTATTGGAGAATCTTTTTGACAACAGTTTTAGAGAAGGCGATATTGGGTGGCGGGTGTTTCTGGTGTCTCGAGGCGGTCTATCAGCGGGTTCAGGGCGTTACGCATGTAACCTCAGGCTATGCAGGAGGCCATGTTGTAAATCCAAGCTATGAGGCGGTTTGCTCAGAATCGACTGGGCATGCCGAGGTTGTTGAGATTGAGTTTGATCCCACCATCATTTCGTATCGGCAGTTACTAGAGATCTTCTTTGTGATTCATGATCCAACCACATTGAACTACCAGGGCAATGACGTTGGCACACAATATCGCTCGGTGATATATGCACTTAACGAGCAACAATTGCAAATTGCTAAAGAGCTAGTCAAAGAGCTTGAGGAGCAAAGACGGTTTCCTGATGCGATTGTTACCGAAGTGATCATGGCACCAGTTTTTTATCCTGCGGAAGACTACCATCAGAATTACTATCGCAATCACCCGTTTCAGGGCTATTGCATGGCAGTTGTAGGCCCTAAGGTCAGTAAGTTTAAAAAGACCTTCTCTTCTTTACTTAAAGATTGAGTCAATACGTTTTAAGGCGCTAAGCGACTAATACGCCATGTCTCTTGAGCCTTGGTGTACAAGATGCGATCGTGCAAACGTGAGGGGCGCCCTTGCCAAAATTCAATCTTCTCGGGCCTTAATCGATACCCTCCCCACTGGGTTGGTCGCGGAGGATTCTCTCCAAATTGCTCTTTGAAGCGCAATTCTTCTTGTTCTAGAAAAGCACGACTTTCAATTTCTCGGCTTTGGGGTGAGGCCCAGGCGCCAATGCGAGAGGCTGGGGGGCGTTGAAAAAAGTAATCATCGCTCTCAGCCGCACTCAGTTTGGAGGCAATTCCATTAATCCGTACTTGGCGTTCTAACTCGTGCCAATGAAATAAGAGCGCAGCTTGGGGGCGGATTGCAAGCTCTTGCCCCTTTTGACTTTGGTAATTGGTGAAGAAACAAAAATCGCCCTGGCTGATCCCTTTTAATAAAACCACTCGGGCAGACGGCGTACCTGACGCATCGGCTGTTGCTAGCACCATCGCATTGGGCTCTGGACACTCTGCTTGACTTGCTTGTTCAAACCAGCTTTCAAACAGGATGATTGGATCTAGAGGTACCTCATGTTCTGATAATTGCCCTGCGGTATAGTTTTTACGTAAATCGGCTAGGTTTTTACTGATTGAACTCATGGTTTGAGTATAAAGAGAGCGTATGACAAACGAAAGAGTGCTTGACCCAAGCGCATGTGAGAGTGCTGAAGCTGTAGATCGACGGTTTGCTGGGGTGGCCCGTCTTTACGGAGAGGATGCCTTCAAAGCATTTGGTCAAGCCACGGTCGTGGTGATCGGCTTAGGTGGGGTTGGTTCATGGGCTGCCGAGGCCTTGGCTCGCTCTGCTGTTGGGCATGTGGTCTTAGTGGATTTTGATCATATTGCCCCCAGTAATGTGAATCGTCAGTTGCATGCCATCGAGGGTAGTTTTGGGAAGGCTAAAGTGCTGGCCATGGCTGAGCGTCTTCAAGCAATTAATCCAATGATCAAGATCACCATGCATGATGTATTTGCGGAGCCAGCCAATTTGGAGCAGATCATTCCACACAACTCTCTTGTACTGGATGCCTGCGACGATGTATCGGCTAAGGTGGCGCTCGCTAGCTTTTGTAAAACTCAGCAGATTCCATTAGTGATGTGCGGAGGCGCGGGCGGGAAGGTTGACCCCACCCGAATTCAGATTGCTGACTTATCCAAAACCACCCAAGACCCCTTGCTAGCCAAAATCAGAGCCCAGTTGCGCAAAAACCACTCATTCAGTAGGGATTTGAAGAAATCCATGGGAATTCAGGCTGTTTATTCAGTGGAAGCTAGGAGGGGCTTAGCCAGCGGGGGTTTGGAATGCTCTGGGTATGGCTCAGGAGTTACCGTAACCGCAGGGTTTGGGTTTACAGCTGCCGCGGCTTGCCTTGCCCAAATAGCCAAATTACAAGCTTAATATTTTGCTAAACTCCTGATTTACTTGAAATGATGTTCAGGTAATTGGTTTGTCAACCCTTTGTTTTTTAGAAGCGTTAATGAACTAACCTAATGAAAGCCATTTGTAGCTACATTGGTTTTCTTTGGGCTGTTGTATTTCCGTAGGAGACTACGTTTATTAATTTTTACTTTGGAGTTTTACATGAAAAAGATCGTTGCTATGTTAGTTGCTGGTTTGTTCTCTGCTGGTGTTTTCGCTCAAGCTGCTCCAGCTAAGAAAGATGAGAAGAAAGACGCTGCTAAGCCAGCTGCTGCTGCTCCAGCTCCTGCTGCTGCTCCTGCTGCTCCAGCCAAGAAGTAATTTTTCTTGTCTAAAAGAACCCCAGCTTGCTGGGGTTTTTTTGTATCTAGTTTTTGTGTCTTTATCCCTAATTAACCCATCTTTTTGATGGCGTTCCATACGAAATTGATTTGGTACCTGAACGCTATTTAGATTGAACCTAATCAATTCCTTCCAAACTATGTTCTACGCCATCGTTATCTTCATCTCTGCGTTCCTTATTTTTTTAGTCCAACCTTTAATCGCAAAACAAATCTTGCCGTGGTTCGGGGGCTCTGCTGCTGTATGGGGAACGTGTTTATTATTTTTTCAATCCGCGTTACTTGCAGGATATGCCTATGCCGACGTACTGACTCGTTATCTGTCGATGAAGCGACAGGTCATGGTGCACGGCATTCTTTTGGTGGCCGCAATCATTACCATGCCTATTATTGCCAGTGACGCCTGGCGCCCGCTCGGTAATGAGGATCCCGTTTTAAGAATTTTGGGACTTTTATTGGCGACGATTGGTCTTCCATATTTTTTACTAGCAAGCACTACCCCGTTAATTGGTGCTTGGTACTGGCGACGTCATCAAGCTTCAGCCCCTTACCGCTTATTTGCTCTCTCCAACTTTGCTTCCCTGCTGGCCCTTCTCGGGTATCCATTTTTGATCGAGCCATGGCTTGGTAATCGTGAGACGGCTTGGGCGTGGTCGGGATTGTTTTGTGTCTTTGCAGTCTTATGTTTTGGTTTGGGATTATCAACCGTAAAACACGCACAAAACGTCGACAAACAGCAAGTCAGCGGATTGAATTTAACTGATACT
>JBDLUB010000163.1:0-3709 GCA_039805525.1 Pseudomonadota bacterium
ACCACCCGTGGCGAGCACAATCGATTGCTCGCGGGTTAGCTCATCAATGATTTGTGCCTCGCGTTTGCGAAAACCCGCCTCACCTTCCATCTCAAAAATAGTTGGTATTTTGACCCCACAGCGCTCTTCAAGTGCGTGGTCAGAGTCAAGAAAGCGCCGCTCAAGCTTGCGGGCAATTAATTTTCCTACCGTTGATTTGCCAGCCCCCATCAGCCCAATCAGAAAGATATTGGAATTTTCAATGTCCATAACGTCATTCTATTCGGGTTTATCTAAGATAGTAGGCGTTAAAAAGACGAGAAGTTCCGTTTTATCTCGCAAAGTTGATTGATGTTTGAACAGATGCCCAATCAATGGCATATCACCCAAAAGCGGGATTTTGACAGTGTCATCACGCTCCGTAGTTTGATAAATACCGCCTAAGATGACGGTACCGCCATTCTCAACACTGACTTCGGAGCTCAGATTCTTGGTATCGATGGCGTAACCTTGTTCTGTCTTCATGCCCACGCTATCTTTATTAATCGCAACCAATAAAGAGACTTTGCCGTCATGATGAATCTTGGGAATTACCTCGAGACGCAAATTCGCTTTACGGAACTGAATTTTATTACCTCCATTTGAAGAGGAGGTCTGGTACGGCAGTTCAGTGCCCTGTTCAATGGTTGCTTTCACCATGTCGGCGGTCATAATGCGGGGATTAGACAATATCTTCCCCTGCCCATCGCTCTCAAGAGCACTTAATTCCATATCGAGAAGACGAGTGGCATTTTTGCTAAGAAGGGTTGCTGCGGCAGTCACTGGTTCAAATCCACTTAGACCACCAGCGCTAAGCGGTGACCCTAGTGCAAACGAACCCTGAACCCGATCGCTCCCTTCGGGCAGGTTCTTTGCTTGCGAGCGTAAGCCAAGCTTAGCGCCAAGATTGCGTGCAAAGCGATGGTCAGCTTCAACAATTCGCGCCTCAATCAAAATTTGCCGGGGTGTGCCATGATGCTCGCCCCCAAAGGGGAGTGCTGAGTCGTCCCGACGTTGTTTTTGGAAGGCGTTGATTTCTTGATGCGGTGCAATCCAATAGACCCCCTGATTGCGAATGAACCGCAAGCCTCTGCTTGCCAAGATGGTTGATAAGGCGGTTTGCCATGGAACATCGACAAGCTGAACATCAATACTTCCTTGAATACTGGGACTTAATACAAAATGCGTATTACCAAGTTGCCCCAATGCATGGAGCAAATCCACTAGTGGCATCTCTTTTACTGAAATACTAATTGGAGTATTTGGTGCGGCATTGCCACTGGCCGGGAGGTATGCAAATGTGTTTTGTGGGCCAAGCAAAAGCCAAATCCAACAGTATTGAAATATCACATACTTCATGGCGAAATTAGCACCACTTGCTTTCCTCCGGGACCCTGTAGGGTGACCTGGAACTGGTCAAAGTGGGTGATCTGCCAGGAAGGTTTAGCAAACGCATGTTTTGTAAAGAGTCGACTTTGTTGTCCATCATGAAGCATTACGAAAGTGCCATCCTTATTCTTGCTAACACCCAAATAACGCCATTTCTTTAAATCGACCTCATCGGGATCGGGGATAATTGATCGCTTCGTTTCTTTGGCAGAAATGTGTCGCTTTGCTTGGATCTCCTCCAGAAACTCCATGATCTGTTCTAGGTTTTCGTCAGCCTGGCTACGAAGTTCATCAATTTGACTTTGAATTGTCAGAAGCTCTCTCTTCATGGCTGTTTGATTTGCTTCACCCTGGCCAAGTTCGGTAAGTTCCAGAACCTGGATGGTCAAATAGACCAAAGTCACAAGAATCGCTATAAAACTAATTCCAACCATGAGTATTCCTGGGTGAAGTGATGCTAGGGGCGATTCTTTCAAGGCGTTAAGGCCTGGCCAGGGTTGGCTCATTTGATTGTGCCTTGGTGCCTGGTGCTTGCTTTGTAAATGATTAGCCTGAGTTTCATGCTCCAAAATAGCAGGATCGTTGCCTAAACTTTGCAAGGTTTCGTCAAAATCCTCTCGTTTGATATTGCGATAGACCATGCCCTATTGTGTTGGTGAGCGCTAGTTATTGAAATCAGCAAACCCGGATTGATTGATCGGTAATTCTTGTAAATGCTGTAGGACCATATAATTTGGGAATGGCTAATCCACCGAGCAAAAAACCGCCTTTCCAACGGGGCTCGGGCACTCGTTTTTCTGAGAAGTCAGGTGCCAGCCCACTCATTAAAGCCTTATTGATTTTGATGGTGGTGCTCGGCTCATTATTTACCATGTTGATTGCCTACGCATTCATTATTGCGAAGCCAAACTTACCGAATATTTCAGCGCTGGTTGATTACAACCCCAAAGAGCCACTGCGGATCTATACCGCCGATAAGGTATTAATAGGTGAGTTTGGAGAGGAACGGCGAAGCGTTGTTCCCCTTAATGAAATCCCTGTCTATTTGAAGTATGCAGTGATCGCGATTGAAGATGATCGTTTCTATAGTCATGGTGGCGTTGATTACTGGGGTGTGTTGCGAGCAACTTTAGCTAATTTAAGAGGAAGTCTCTCCCAAGGGGCGTCGACCATCACCATGCAGGTGGCACGTAATTTTTTCTTGAGTAATGAGAAAACCTTCAGTCGTAAGCTTTATGAGGTGTTGCTTGCCTGGGAGATCGAGGCCCAATTAACCAAGGACAAGATTCTAGAGATTTACATGAACCAAATTTATTTGGGACAGCGCGCGTATGGATTTGCGAGTGCCTCCAAAATTTATTTTGGTAAAGAACTTAAAGACATTAGTATCGCAGAGGCGGCGATGTTAGCAGGCCTACCAAAGGCACCCTCTGCCTATAACCCGGTCAGTAACTATAAGCGTGCCAAGATCCGTCAGGAATATATTTTGCAGCGCATGCGTGATCTCTCATACATTACACCTGCTGATTATGAAAAGGCGATGGCTGAGACCATCAAGATTCGAGGCCTAGGAAAAGAATTTGATACTCGTGCTGACTTTGTTGCGGAGATGGCCCGACAACTCCTCTTTTCTCAGTACGGCGACATTATTTATTCGCAAGGCATCAATGTTTACACCACCGTTTTAAAGGCGGATCAAGACGCTGCCTATGCTGCAGTTCGTAAGGGTATCTTTGACTACGATTTGCGACATGCGTATCGCGGCCCGGAGGGTTTTATTGAGCTACCCGAAGATCCCGTAAAGCGCCAGCGCACGATTGACGATGCCTTGCTTGATTATCCAGCCCTGGATGAATTGCAATCCGGGGTTGTATTGGAGGCAAGCCCCAAAGAATTAAAGGTCATGATTGCGACTGGCGAGCAAATTACGATTAAAGGCGATGCATTAAAACTTGCAAGCGCCTCATTATCCGAATCCGCTCAGCCGAAGCGGCGACTTGCAAGCGCCTCATTATCCGAATCCGCTCAGCCGAAGCGGCGCATTCGTCCGGGTGCGGTGGTTCGACTGCTAAACGATGATGGTGTTTGGAAGCTAGCTCAATTACCTCAAGTCGAAGCTGCCTTTGTGGCTCTTGATCCTAATGATGGGGCAATCTTGGCCTTGGTCGGTGGTTTTGATTTTCGTCGTAATAAATTTAATCACGTGACCCAGGCGTTTCGTCAACCAGGCTCGGCATTTAAACCCTTTGTTTATGCGGCAGCTCTTGAAAAGGGTTTAAGCCCTTCAACCATGGTGAATGAC
>JBDLUB010000164.1:0-3399 GCA_039805525.1 Pseudomonadota bacterium
GACCATCCCCTGCCCCACCTATCCAGACATTTCTTTATCGATCTTGCCTGGCAAAGGTGTCACTAAACGCATGAAGGCCTTCTCGCCCGATGCGATTCATATTGCGACCGAAGGGCCGCTTGGCTTGGCTGCACGCTCGTACGCACTACGCCACAACTTACCATTCTCAACGGCCTACCACACCCGTTTTCCGGAATACGTCTATGCCCGCACCCGCATTCCACTGGCATGGACCTATCGGTTTCTGAAGTGGTTTCATGGTCCCTCGATGGCAGTGATGGCACCCACCCAAGTCGTGAAAGACGATCTCGAGAAATACGGTTTTGATAACGTCGTGATCTGGTCACGCGGCGTTGACCTTGAGATCTTTAAAGTTCAACCCTCCAAGGTATTAAATTCTGCTCATCCCATCTTCTTATACGTAGGTCGGGTTGCGGTTGAGAAAAACATCAATGCCTTCTTAGAGCTTGATCTCCCTGGCTCAAAGTGGGTGGTTGGTGATGGTCCGGCCTTAAAAGAAATTAAAGAGAAATACCCTCTCGTCAACTATCTTGGCGTCCTAAATCAATATCAATTGGCTGAGGTCTATGCAGCCGCTGACGTGTTTGTGTTCCCGAGCAAGACCGACACCTTTGGTCTCGTTTTACTTGAAGCCATGGCTTGTGGCTTGCCTGTAGCAGCCTACCCTGTCACCGGCCCAATAGATGTGCTGGGTGATTCCAAAGCTGGGGTCATGCATGCGGATTTAAAGACCGCGTGTATGGAAGCCCTAAGGATTCCGCGTGAGGTGGCCCGCGCCCATGCGGAGAAGTTCTCATGGAAAGCGGCGAGTGAGCAGTTTGCCAATCATCTAAAGCCAGTGCGTGTGCATGTGAGCACGCAAACGGTTCCCGCTTGATGAGCCAGCCATACGACATTAAACAAAATCCCCATAAGGGGAATCGCGGTCTGACCCGAGCGATTCATGCAGCCAAGAACTCCTGGCATGGTTTGGTCTTTGCATTTAAAGAGGAAAGTGCCTTTCGGCAGGAGCTGGTCTTATTGGTGGTCTTGGGCCCAATTGCCCTTCTCCTACCAGTTGACCACGTTGAGAAAGCACTCATGATCTGCTCCTTAATCATGGTGCTGGTGATTGAACTACTGAACTCGAGCGTAGAAGCCGCTATCGATCGTATCTCATTTGAGCACCATGACCTTTCTAAACGGGCCAAGGATTTTGGCTCTGCCGCTGTGATTCTAGCCCTACTCATTGCCTTTGTGATCTGGGCCGCCGTCCTCTATCAAGAATTTATTCAATAAAATCAATTACTTGTATTTATGACCCCCTTGCCTTATTCCTGTAATATATGCCCTATAGGATCAGGCTATCAACTTAGGAACCGCTATGCCTGATATCCCAAATCCTTTTTCGCCCTTGGACAACTTATTTATTACAACAAAACGTCATGCGAACGCATCAATTTCCACAAAACCCTGGGCGGATAAATTGAATCCTCTCAAAAAGTTCTTTGGCAAAAAGCCCGAGACCACCAAGGGTGAGACCAAATCTGATACGCCCTCATCCAAGACTGGATTAGAAAATGTTCCACAGCTTTTAGGCAAAGCCAAACGCGCCCCCTTTAAGATCTCATGGGCCATCAATGACGAAGAGATCAAAGAAGCACAGCGCCTGCGTTATAAGGTATTTGCTGAAGAGATGGGTGCACATCTGCCAGTCAATGAAGAAGGTCTTGATATCGACGAGTTTGATGCCTATTGCGATCATTTGCTCATTCGTGACCCAGAGACCTTACGCGTCATTGGTACTTACCGGGTCTTGCCACCTCATAAAGCAAGCCAACTCGGTCGTCTTTACTCGGATTCGGAGTTTGATCTCTCCCGTATTAATCACTTACGCCCCAAAATGGTTGAGGTGGGTCGCTCGTGTGTGCATGAAGACTATCGCTCGGGTGCAGTGATCATGGCCCTATGGAGTGGTCTTGGCCAATACATGAAACAGCACCAATACGAGATCATGCTTGGTTGCGCTAGTATTCCGATGGCTGATGGTGGTCACTATGCAGCGAGCCTCTACAACTCGCTCGGGCCAGAGCAAATGGCGCCAGTTGAGAATCATGCATTCCCGAAGCTACCTCTCCCCTTAGATCGCTTAAATGGCGGTCTTCATGTGGAAGCACCACCGCTCATTAAGGGCTACCTGAAACTCGGGGCCAAGATTTGCAGTGCGCCCGCTTGGGATCCTGATTTCAACACCGCCGACCTACTCACGATGTTGCGTCTCTCAGAAATGAATCCCCGCTACGCGAAGCATTTTCTGGAAAAGGCGGACTAATCCGTTAGCTTTAGGGTATAGCGGTACCCAATTCGTTCCCACTCCGCTGCTTCTTTACGAAGACTGAACTCCGTTAAGGGGTGGGCATTGGCCCACTGCCTGTCAATTGCGACCTCAAAGGTCTCACTATTAGGATTCTTGACTTTTACCTTAGGTAGGTGCTCATCCATACGTGAGCGGCACAAGACATGCGCAAGACGAATGCAGAACAACATCCGCCAATCGGTGAAGTTGGCATTGTTTGAGAGTTTGCCAAGTTTGCCTGTATGCCCCAATAAGAGGGCCGCCAGTCGGGCTTGATCATTCTTGGAGAACCCAGGCATATCGGCATTTGCGGCGATATAAGCTGAATGTTTGTGATAGCCGTTATGCGAGATCGATAATCCCACCTCATGCAGGTTTGCTGACCAACCGAGTAAGGCAAGGTTATCGGTTCGGCTTTCATGATTGGGCTTTGGTAATTGGGCTAAGAACTCCGCTGCCAAAGCGCCTAAACGATGCGCTTGCTCACGATCGACTGCATAGCGTTGCATAAACTGCTCAACGGTTACAAAGCGCATATCGTCGTGCTGCGTGCGACCTAATAGGTCATAGAGCACACCCACACGTAGAGCTGCGTCGCTGACCTCCATGCGCTCGATGCCTAGCTCATCGAAGATAGCGAGCATGATGGATAGTCCACCCGGTAAGACGGGGCGGCGATCATCCTTGAGGTTGATGAGGTTGACGCGATCAATGTGATCAAAATCCAGAAGGCGCTTTTTTAGGCCCTTGAGACCCTGCAAAGTAATCACCCCCGCACCGCTATTGTCTAAGGGATCAAGGGTCGACCTCTCCCCAGAACCATTTAATTTGTTATCCGCTATCAAGTCAGCCAAAGCACGCGCCGTTCCCGATGAACCAATCACTTGATTCCAGCCCGATTTACTAAATCGCCCTTTAATCACCTGCACCTCGCGGCGCGCCGCAAGCTCTGCCTCTTTAAATGCGTGGGGATCAATCACTCCATTGGGAAAAAAACGGATGCTATGCGATACGCAGCCGATATAGAGACTCTCTAAGAGCTT
>JBDLUB010000165.1:0-3390 GCA_039805525.1 Pseudomonadota bacterium
ACCCCTTTTTTGACCACCATGTTGACTTTGATGCCTTCGAAGCCCGCCTTTTGTGCTGCCTCAATTCCTTTGAGCACATCGCTGACTGGATAGTCGACATCATTCATCGCTTTGAAGATCGCATCATCGAGCGCATCCAAGCTCACCGTGAGGCGTTGTAAGCCGGCCGCTTTTAGTAGTCCTGATTTTTTAGTTAAAAGACTGCCATTGGTTGTTAAGGTTAAGTCCAGCGCCTCATGTTGCGGAGTTCGAAGTTTGGCCAGCATAGAAATTAAGGTTTCAAGATCTTTTCGAAGCAAGGGCTCACCACCAGTTAAGCGAATTTTTTCAACCCCAAGAGAAACAAAAATCGTGGCTAAGCGATGAATCTCTTCAAAACTTAATAATTCGGATTGCGCAAGATATGGATAGTCTTGATTAAATACCTCTTTGGGCATGCAGTAGGTGCACCGAAAATTACACCGATCGGTCACTGAGATGCGTAAATCACGCAATGGCCGCTGACGACGATCAAGGGTGCGACCATGCGCCTCGCTGAGTGTGTTTGGGATCAACGGCAAAGGACCCCTAGGGGTCTCTTTGCGTATCGGTATTACGGGCTTCACCATAATTCACATTATGGCCTTAAACGACTAAATCGTTTTATCGATGGTTTTTTCTTGGCCGCCTGTTTCGATCAATACCATCGGGCCTGTTGGCAGACTTACAGGCGGCTTAGGCACTCGCGGCACACGGGGCGCTGGGCTTTCTGCCTGAATCTGGGTTTGAACTTCTGCCAATTTCGATTGATCTGTTCCCACCCAAACCATTCCTGCTCCTTGCACGACATCCTTTAATGGCTCTTCAGCCAAGGGCGTGAATGCTACTTTGGGTAGTTCGGGTAAGGGCGGTGTTGGAATCACCTCGAGATTGAGGGCGGGCGCCGTAATTGTTTCAATTGCTGTTGGAGTCGCCTCTTCGCGCGGCTCCCTACGCTGATTGGGGCGCCGTCCTCCGGTTGACTCTCGGAAGGTGCTCACAATTCGAGTGAGCGGCATGCTTGCTGAGCGACCACCGAGCCCCATCGGGAAACCTGGATTGGATTCTGAATTGATTGCTGAGGTACCAGCCTCATTGCGCTCATTTCGTTCGCCACGGTTACGGCCGCGACCTCGACGGTTACGGCCACGGCGGCGTTCGTCCCCAGTGCTCTCAGACTCATCAGTTGCGCCAACCACTTGCGGTACCGGATTAGCAGTTTCTAGCTTCTCTTGAGTATTTTGTCGTTCACCGCGGTTACGGCCACGACCTTCTGAGCGCGATGGGCGATTTGCTGCAGCTTCGGTCGGCTCAGCAGTTTTCTCAATGCGATCAGATGAGTCGGTACGCTGATTTTTTTCATTGCGATTGCGACCCCTGTTGCGGTTGCGATCACCATTACGACCACGATTTTCAGAGCGCGGATTTGGTTTTGTCTCTGGAGCTGCCGGTGGAGCGCTTGAGGAAAAGAGTTTTTTAATGAACCCGAGAAAACCACCTGACTCTGGAGCGGAGGAACTGGGTTTGGAATCCCGAACCGGACGCGGCGATGCTACAGGTGCTGGTTGACTTGGGGTAATCCCTTTCACTGCGGCCTCAGGGCGAGCTCGCACTTCGTCGTTTTTACGACCAATGACTGCATCGGTTTCAAGCTCGCGTGCGGCCTCCTCCACCATGACATAGCTCAGTTTTTGCTCATCTAAACGAGGGTCATCATGACGCAGACGTTCTAATTTGTAATGAGGGGTCTCCAGATGCTTATTAGGGATCATCAAAATATGCACCTTAAAGCGCGTCTCAATCTTGATCACTTCGGCACGCTTTTCATTGAGCAAGAAGGCAACCACCTCCACTGGCACCTGGCAGTGGATCGCGGCCGTATTCTCCTTCATGGCTTCTTCCTGAATAATTCTCAGGACTTGTAATGCAGAGGATTCAGTATCACGAATATGGCCGGTTCCATTGCATCGTGGGCAGGTAACGTGACTACCTTCTGATAGAGCTGGGCGCAAACGCTGACGCGAGAGCTCCATCAAACCAAATTTGGAAATCTTGCCCATTTGCACCCGTGCGCGGTCATGACGCAAGGCATCGCGTAGGCGATTTTCAACATCCCGCTGACTCTTCGAGGACTCCATGTCAATGAAGTCAATCACGATTAGGCCGCCAAGATCACGCAGGCGCATTTGCCGTGCAATTTCATCGGCCGCCTCGAGATTGGTTCGGGTTGCCGTCTCTTCAATATCCGACCCACGCGTTGCGCGTGCGGAGTTCACATCGACCGATACCAAGGCCTCCGTATGATCGATGACGATCGCGCCGCCAGAAGGAAGGGGAACCGTTCTGGAATAGGCGGTTTCAATTTGATGCTCAATTTGGAATCGTGAGAAGAGGGGGACATCGTCTTGATAACGCTTCACCCGAGGCAAGTTATCTGGCATCACCACTGACATAAATGCCTGGGCTTGCTCATAAATATCATCGGTATCAATCAAAATCTCACCAATGTCGGGCTGGAAATAAT
Organism: Pseudomonadota bacterium; assembly: GCA_039805525.1. Taxonomy (GTDB): domain Bacteria; phylum Pseudomonadota; class Gammaproteobacteria; order Burkholderiales; family Burkholderiaceae; genus Polynucleobacter. The sequence goes on from JBDLUB010000165.1 coordinate 2,543, forward strand.
CGCGAATGGCGCGAATCACAAGACTCGACTCTAAGTAAATGAGTAAGGGCGCTGAGTTTGCTTTGGCTGCTTCATCAATCGCTTTCCACAATTGCATGAGGTAATTAAGGTCCCACTGCAACTCGGTGGCATCCCGACCAATTCCTGCTGTTCTGGCAATAATGCTCATTCCATCGGGTACCTCAAGTTGCGCCATGGCTTCGCGTAACTCTTGCCGATCCTCGCCTTCAATACGGCGGGACACACCACCACCGCGCGGATTATTTGGCATTAACACTAGATAGCGACCCGCTAGGGAGATAAACGAGGTTAGGGCAGCACCTTTTTGACCGCGCTCTTCTTTTTCAACCTGAACAATGATTTCTTGACCCTCCCGCAGCGCATCCTTAATCGACGCATTACGGACATCAATACCATCTTTAAAATAGGCTCTCGCAACTTCCTTAAAGGGTAAAAAACCGTGCCGCTCCTCGCCATAGTTGACGAAGCAGGCCTCTAAAGACGGCTCAATTCGGGTGATGACCCCTTTATAAATATTACCTTTGCGCTGTTCGCGGCCGGCAGTTTCAATATCGATATCGATTAATTTTTGACCATCAACGATGGCAACCCGCAACTCTTCCTGTTGCGTTGCATTAAACAGCATGCGTTTCATAACACTCTCCTATTGGGAGTATGTCGTTGCGCGCTGCGTTAGGGACAAGTTAGATACCGCTTGGGGCATAGCCCATTGGCGGCTTTGGAGTGTGGATCAATCAAATCTAGGCACTTATTGCCTAGTACACCAAGTTCAATGTTGTTAAACCGGTGCCACACTTGACGATCGCCGCAGAGACCTCCTTTAGGTC
>JBDLUB010000166.1:0-3384 GCA_039805525.1 Pseudomonadota bacterium
TTTTTGGAGGGACCGTCCTTTGATCGAGAGGGGAATCTCTGGTTTGTCGACATTCCATTCGGTCGAATCTTTAGAATTACGCCAAAGGGGGACTGGGAGCTAATTACCCAATATGACGGCTGGCCCAACGGCTTGAAATTCCACAAGGATGGCCGTGCATTTATTTGTGATTACAAGATGGGTCTTTTGGCATTGGATCCCAAAACTGGTAAGTTAGAGACGGTATTAGGCTCGATGTATAGCGAGGCATTTAAGGGATTAAATGATTTGCATTTCGCAGCTAATGGTGATCTTTACTTTACAGATCAGGGGCAAACAGGAATTGCCGATCCAACGGGTAGGGTATTTCGTTTGCGCGCAAATGGTCAATTAGATCGCTTGGCACTGAATGTCCCCAGCCCGAATGGGATTACTTTAAATACGCAAGAAAAACATGTATTCGTTGCCGCAACGCGCTCGCAACAAATATGGCGTTTGCCATTAATGGCGGATGGTTCAGTTTCTAAGACAGGAGTTGCAGTTCAGCTAACGGGGGGAGTTGCCGGTCCCGATGGTATCGAGATGGATTCTGAAAACGGACTATTGGTGTGCCATTTGGGAATTGGCATTTGGCGTTTTGATAGCAATATGCTGCCGACACATTTGATTTACTCTGAAAATCCCCATCATCACCATCTTGCGAACTTATGCTTTGGTGGGCCGGATGGAAAGGATCTGTACATTACAGAATCGTTATCAGGTGACATATTGAAAGCTCGACTACCAGTCGCTGGTAAAAAGATGTTTGGTCTTACATAATTTGTCAAAGCGAACACCTCTTTATCAATCCCTCGCAAATACCCTGATGGCTAAAATCCAAAAGGGTGTTTGGACGGTTGGATCAAATTTGCCATCAGAGAGCTCTCTCTGTCGAACCCATAATGCAAGCCGTCACACGCTTCGACATGCATTACAAACCTTAGAGGCAAATGGCCTCATTCTCAGGCGGCAGGGCGCCCCTACCCAAGTTATTTCTCGACAAATACCCAGAAAATTTACACAAAGTTTCAATTCCCCGGTTGACATTTTGCGCTACCCCGATGATACATATCGCAAAAATTTGGTAGAGGAGTTTATTGAGCTAGATCCAATCCAAAGCAAGTTAGTCGGAGCAGCAGCGGGCTCCTCGTGGTATCACATTGGGGCGATTCGAAAGCAAAAGGATTCTGAGCAAATCATTGCATGGACCGATATTTACATACTCCCTCAATTTGCTGCATTGACATCCGAACCAGATCATACGCAGTCCATGGTTTTTGAACAAATTGAGAGTAAATACGGAACCAGAATTGATCGTGCCGAAGTGAATGTTTATGCAACAGGAGCGGCAGCTCAAGTAGCAAAAAAATTAAAGGTCAAAATAGGTGAACCATGCCTTGTCATTATTCGGCGCTATTACAACGCCCATGATGAGTTATTTGAGGCCACCGTCACTTATCATCCAGAGAATCGTTACATTTACAACATGGAATTTAAAGATACTCGAAATCGTTCAATTTTATGACCAGCTTATTTTTGCCAGTGGGTAAAGCCCAAGAATTTATCTCGAATGCCCTGATAGCTAATCAAATACCTTATGCGGATGCACTTTTGGTGGCAGATCTGATGATTCAATCGGACCTGGTGGGGGCTGATGGGCATGGAATTTTTCGCCTACCTGCATACATCAAGCGTATTCGTGCCGGCGGGATTAACTTACGACCCAATATTCACGTTGAGAGAGATCGCGGAGCCGTTACCTTAATTAACGGTGACAATGCATTGGGCCATTTGGTCATGGCAAGATCGGTTGAACATACGATTGAAAAAGCAAAAAATTTTGGTGTGGCGTGGACTGGTAGCCACCATGGAAATCACTCGGGTGCAGCTTCAGTTTATGTTCGCAAAATTGCTGAGGCGGGCTTAGTTGGGATTTATATGGCTGTCGGTAATGCTAACCATATGGCTCCCTGGGGCGGCATTGATCTTTTATTGTCAACTAATCCGATTGCGATCGCCGTTCCTGCAAAAGATCATCCAATCGTTTTACTGGATATTGCAACAACAGTGGCAGCTTATGGAAAGATCAAACTTGCAGCCCAAAAAGGAGAGTCAATTCCAGTTGGTTGGATGATTGATAAAAAGGGAAGCCCCATTACAAATCCAAGCTCTGCTGCAGAAGGTTCGTTATTGCCGATTGGTGGCTACAAAGGATATGGGTTGGCTCTTATGATTGGCCTTCTAGCCGGGTCTCTCAATGGTGCTGCAGTTGGAAAAGAGACTATCGACTTCAATGCGCATCATGACTTGATCACTAACACCGGCCAAGCAATGATTGCAGTTGATCCGGCGGCATTTGGTAACCCAGAAGATTTCATTAAACGTGTCACTACGGTGGTAATGGATATTAAAAAATCAAGCAAATTGCCAGGGGTGAATGAAATACGAATTCCTGGAGAGGGTGCTGCTAGAGTAATGGAGCAACGACTTAAATTTGGAATACCCATTAGCCAAGAATTATTAAGTGCACTAAATAAGTGCGCATCTGAAAGTGGAGTATCAACTTTAAATTTGTAGTTATTAAATACAGGAGACAAAAATGAAATGGTTTGAAAAAGGATTTATAACAACAGTTTTTGTAGTGTTTTTGGGAGTTTTGATTCAACCTGCATCGGCAGCATATCCTGATAAGCCAATCAAAATGCTAATCGGTTATGCGCCAGGCAGTTCCACTGATATTGTTGGGCGTATCATTGCTAATGACTTGAGTCTTGCGTTGAAACAGCCTGTTATTGTTGAGAATCGTGGGGGTGCGGCTGGAAGTCTGGCTGCGGACGCGGTTGCTAAAAGTGCTCCAGATGGCTACACCGTATTATTTGCCCAAAATGGTTTAGCTATCAATGTAGCCGCTAATCCTAAATTACCATTTAACGGTCAAAAAGATTTAATTCCAGTTGTGGGGGTGGCCGCAACCCCGCATATTTTGATTGTGAACAATAACTCAAAGGTGAGGAGTGTTGCAGATTTAATCGCTGCACTAAAGGCTAAAACCATTGCTGGAGCTGCACTTGATGTACGTGCGCAAGAGCCTCCAGTTAAGGGAGAAATGGAGCAGATTCCTAACCTGATTCTGACTCCTCACGTTGCCGGAATTACCAAGGAAAGTCAGCTACGAATTAATCAGATCTTGACCGCAAATATCGAATTAGTTCTGAACTCAAAGCCTGCCACACATGCAGTGGGGGCGTTAAAGGAAAGTAGTAACTAAATGCCTCAGCTAACTGTTGGATCTGCCATCGCAAAAGCACAAAACTTGCTTGAAGCGGCAGGTGTTCCAACAGAAGAGGCTGCAACCACTGCGCGTTG
>JBDLUB010000167.1:0-3360 GCA_039805525.1 Pseudomonadota bacterium
CAGATGCCGTTCAGGCCGTTGCAAAGGATCTGAAAGAGCGAGGTCTTGGTGAGCTAAAAACTACCTATCGCTTGCGCGATTGGGGTATCTCTCGACAGCGCTATTGGGGAACTCCAATCCCCATGATCCATTGCACTGATTGTGGTGAAGTGCCAGTACCAGAGTCCGATTTACCCGTGGTGTTACCCGAAGACTGTGTGCCAGATGGCTCTGGTAATCCTCTCAATAAACGCGAAGATTTTTTGAAAGTCGATTGCCCGAAGTGCGGAAAGCCCGCACGGCGTGAGACTGACACCATGGATACCTTTGTGGATTCCTCATGGTATTTCATGCGCTATACCGGTCCCGATGCAAAAAGCATGGTGGACTCTCGCAATGACTATTGGATGCCAATGGATCAATACATTGGCGGTATTGAGCATGCGATCTTGCATCTCTTGTATGCGCGCTTTTGGACCAAGGTCATGCGCGATCTTGGTCTTGTGCGGTTTGATGAGCCTTTTCTGAATTTGTTAACGCAGGGCATGGTTCTCAATGAAACGTTCTACAAAGAGGATTCGAGTGGTAAAAAGCAGTGGGTTAATCCTGCGGACGTCGAGCTCAATCTTGATGAGAAGGGACGTCCTATTGCGGCTAAGTTAATTAAGGATGGCTCACCAGTCCATATCGGCGGCGTCGAGAAGATGGCCAAGAGTAAAAATAATGGCGTTGATCCGCAAGCGCTGATTGATCAGTATGGCGCCGATACGGCACGGCTCTTCACGATGTTTGCTGCGCCACCCGAGCAGCAACTTGAATGGTCCGGCGCTGGCGTGGAGGGTGCTTCTCGATTCTTACGTCGTTTATGGAGCTACGCGAGTTCGCAAGCAGAATCTTTACAAGCAGCGCATTCATCCCTTCCAAGCGATCTCAATGCTACTGAAAAAGAGCTGCGTTTTGAAGTGCATACGATTTTGAAGCAAGCAAACTTTGATTATCAGCGTCGTCAGTACAACACTGTGGTCTCGGCTGCCATGAAGATGTTGAATGTGTTGGAGCCCTTTAAGTTAAATCAGGAAGTAAATTCGATTCGTCCTGAAGTGCTTTTTGAGTCCCTTGGTATTTTGCTACGGATTTTGTACCCCGTGGTACCGCACTGTACCTATGCGCTGTGGAATGATCTTGGATTTACCAAGTACTTTGGCTCTTTATTGGATGCACCTTGGCCACAAGTGGACGAGTCTGCTTTGATTCAGTCGGAGATTGAGTTGGTACTGCAAATTAATGGTAAACACCGAGGCCAAATCAAGGTGCCTGCTGATGCCTCAAAGGATGCGATTGAAGCCATTAGCTTGCAGTCAGAGCCTGTTTTGCGACTCTTAAACGGCGCGGTGCCCAAGAAGATCATTGTGGTTCCTGGCCGCTTGGTGAATGTGGTTGCATAAGTAGATGAGTGCACCTCAAAATTTTAATCGTCGCTTGCTGCTAGGAAGCACTCTTTATGGCTTCATGACAGTTTTTGGACTTTCTGCCTGTGGTTTTCGTTTGCGTGGATCGGTCACCATTCCATACAAATCGATTTTGATTTCGGGGCGACCATCACCCCAATTGCGTTTTGACCTTGAGCGCATTATTTCGACAGGAACGAATGCAAAGGTAGTCACGGTAGGCAAAGATGCCGACTTGATTCTGGATATCGTGAGCGAGGATAGTACGCGGCAAATTTTGACTTATACCTCGACGGGTCAAATTTCAGCGTATCGACTCAATAATCGGGTCGTGTTCCGCGCCTTTGATAACACGGGTGCCGAAGTCATTCCAGAGTCCGATATCTATGTGATTCGTGATCTGGACTTCACAACGACAACTGTACTATCGGCAGATATTCAGCAGCAACAATTCTTAGAGAGCATGCGTTCCGATCTGGCGCTGCAAATCCTGCGTCGCATTGCCACCCTCGGTCGGGTGAGTAAATAAATTTACGATTTGATCGATTTCAATGATCAAAAGTGATGCCTTTCAAATTCATTTGTCTGGTCTAGCGAAGGGTTCCCAGAGCCTTAATCCCTTATATGTTTTTTCTGGAGATGAGCCCCTATTGATGATGGAGGCCGTGGATAGCCTACGAGCGTTTGCCAAAACTCAGGGATTTACTGAGCGCGATGTGATGGTCCAAGACCGCTATTTTGATTGGCCAACGTTATTAAGCGTCGGGCAATCGATGTCCCTATTTGGCGATAAGCGCTTCGTGGAGCTGCGCATGCCTACTGGTAAACCTGGCCGTGAAGGGGCGGATGTATTAAAACAATTTGCCACTACTTTGGGCTCAGCTGGCTCAGTGCCTGATGTGATTTTATGCATGCAGCTTCCGCGCCTTGATCTGAAAACCAAGAGCTCTGCTTGGTTTGTAGCGTTGGATGAGGCCGGGATGGCGGTCCAGATTGATTCGATAGACCGAAGTCAATTACCTCAATGGATTGCTAAGCGAATGTCGCTGCAGTCCCAATCAGTTGAACCTGGTGAAGCGGGGCAGCGCAGTTTGCAGTGGATGGCTGATCAGGTTGAAGGTAATTTAATCGCTGCCCATCAAGAAATTCAGAAGCTGGGGCTTTTATATCCCAGCGGAGTGATTACCGATGAGCAAATTCGTGCTGCGGTTCTGAAGGTTGCTCGCTATGACCTATTTGAGCTAACAGAAGCACTACTTTCTGGTGATGCTGCGCGTCTGAATCGAATGGTGGATGGCCTGCAAGGTGAGGGTGAGCCCTTGCCCTTGATTCTGTGGGGGATTAGCGATGAGCTAAGAACGCTTAATCGGGCTCAAGCTGCGCTTGTGGCTGGAGAGAGTTTGCCAACCATCTTACGAAATTATCGAATTTGGGGAAAGCGTGAGAAGCTTTACCCGATGGCCCTCAAGCGCATTCAACCCAAGAAACTCAAACAAGCACTAGTACTTGCGGCTAATTTAGATAAGCAGGCAAAGGGTCTATGGGTTCGTGATCTTCCAGCCAATCCTTGGGATGGCTTACGACTCGTTGGTTCTTTATTGCGTTAGAGTATCAACTATGGCAAATGCGATGAACTCCTCGATTGAGCAAATGATGCTGACCATTGGTCAGCAAGCTCGCCTCGCTTCAAGGGCGATGGCGCGCGCCAGTGGTCAGCAAAAAAACCAGGCATTAAGCAATATTGCAAAGGCAGTTCGACGGGAAGTCGCAAAGATTCTGGCCAACGACCGCATCGCAAATCTTTCACCTGTTGCGTCGCCAGATGATTAGGCAGTTTAGAAAGCCACTGATCATCATGACGCCTAAATCCTTACTTCGTCATAAAGATGCTGCCTCACCATTGATTGAGTTCACCAAAGGTGAGTTTCAGACG
>JBDLUB010000168.1:0-3343 GCA_039805525.1 Pseudomonadota bacterium
GCTGGGGCTTGCAATGGTGGGAGCTGAATCATCGATAGCTCACCAAGCCAGCTTCTTGCCAGAGCTCTTAGGCGGTAACTTTCCTCTCGCCCACTGCGACTGTTTTGCGTCACCTCTTTGATATATCGTTCGATGATTTCTTTAAACAGAGTACGCTCTGCGAGAACAACATTGATATAGTAGCCTTTATCAATCTCGGCTTCAATTTGCCTGGCCCAACGTTGAGCATCTTCTTTTGTTTGAAATGATTTGCTGACTGGCTTCAAGCCTTTACGGGCGACACGGGCTTGCCATTTCCCGTGCCTATTTCTAAATGTGGCCATCACCCACCCCTTAATTAGGACAGATTTAGGCCTTTCACATTTAGTTGAGTGTTAACCCATTGTTTTTATTGAGAGATCAAGATCAATCCACCGCCTTGACCATATCCTCAACCACCTTCTTGGCATCACCAAAGACCATCATGGTTTTGTCCATGTAGAAAAGCTCATTGTCGAGGCCGGCGTAGCCAGCTGCCATCGAGCGTTTGTTGACGATGATGGTTTTGGCTTTGAACGCTTCCAAAATGGGCATACCGAAAATTGGGCTACCGGGCGTGCGTGCTGCAGGATTTACCACGTCATTGGCACCCAAAACGAGAACCACATCTGCCTGCCCAAAGTCACTATTAATGTCTTCCATCTCAAAAACTTGATCGTAAGGAACTTCTGCCTCTGCTAGGAGAACGTTCATATGTCCAGGCATACGACCAGCAACAGGATGGATCGCGTACTTCACAGTAACACCATGATGAATTAACTTCTCGGTGAGCTCTTTAAGGGCATGCTGAGCACGCGCTACTGCAAGACCATAACCTGGAACGATAATTACTGTATCCGCGTTAGTCATTAAGAAAGCCGCGTCCTCAGCAGAACCTGTTTTGTAGTTCTTGGGGCCGCCATCGTCGCCACCAGCAGCGGCTTCAGCACCAAAGCCGCCGAGCAAGACAGCGGTAATTGAGCGGTTCATTGCCTTGCACATAATGTAGGACAGAATCGCACCAGAGGATCCAACGCAAGCACCCGCAATGATTAACACTGGGTTGTTGAGAGTAAAGCCAATACCAGCCGCTGCCCAGCCAGAGTAGCTGTTGAGCATCGATACCACCACTGGCATATCAGCGCCACCAATCGGAATAATCAAGGTGATACCGAGCACCAAAGCAATTGCACACATGATCAAGAATGCGGCGTGACTGTCGGTGAGGAAGTACGCAATGCCAGCAGCGACCATCAATATCGCCATGATTAAGTTGAGCAAATGTTGCCCCGAAAAGCTCACTGGTTTGCCGCTTACCTTTCCAGAGAGTTTTCCAAAAGCAATGACGGATGCGGTGAAGGTAATCGCACCAATAAAGGCCCCAATAAATAACTCAATCTTCTGGGCACCACTATGAGTTTGGGCAGGATTAAAGACTGCAGCAATTGCAATTAATACCGCTGACAAACCAACAAAGGAGTGCATTAAAGCGACAAGCTCAGGCATCTTGGTCATTTGCACTCGCTGTGCTGCAATCGAACCGATGATGGCACCAGCAATGATTGCTCCACCAATTAACCAATATACCGGCTTAAAGCTTGGAATGAGGAAGGTAGTAACTACCGCAAGTGCCATCCCAACCATGCCATAGACATTGCCTTGGCGCGAGGTGGTTGGGGATGAGAGTCCTTTCAGTGCCAAAATGAATAGCACGGACGAAACGAGATAAGAAATGGCTGTGAAGTTTGACATGATGTGCTCTCTTATTAGTGACCAGCCGATTCGTTCTTCGGAGCTTTTTTCTTGAACATCTCAAGCATTCGCCGAGTGACCATAAAACCACCAAAGATATTGATGGACGCTAGGAAAATAGCCAGCGCTCCAATCAAGCTCGTTAGGGTGATTTCATCACCGTTGATGACTTCCGTTTGCAACATTGCACCCACAATGATGATCCCTGAAATGGCATTCGTGACCGACATCAGCGGGGTATGCAAAGCAGGTGTGACATTCCACACCACGTGGTAGCCAACAAAAATAGCCAACACAAAAACTGTGATGTTCTGGACGGTTAATAGACTTTGAATAGCAGCAGCATCCATTTTGGTTCCCTCAATAATTAATTGGTGCGAATGGCTTGGCCATCACGGCACATCAAGCAGGCGGCAACAATATCGTCATCGGCTGCAGCTGGAATGGCAAGTTGCCCTTCCTTGTTAATGATGAGCTTCATGAAATCAAGCAAGTTTCTGGCATAGAGGGCTGAGGCGTCGGCAGCCACCATGCTTGGTAAATTGGTATAACCAACGATCTTTACGCCGTTGTGATTGATCACCTGGTCTGCACGAGTCAGTGGACAGTTCCCCGAACCGTTCTCACCGCGCCCAGCGGCAATATCGATCACCACAGAGCCAGCTTTCATCTTCTCAACGGTATCGGTATGCAAGAGAACAGGGGGTTTGCGCCCCGGAATTAATGCAGTGGTGATCACAATGTCTGCTTGAGCTGCACGCTCAGCCACCAGTGCCGCTTGGCGCTTCATCCATGCCTCCGGCATGGGGCGAGCATAACCACCAACCCCTTGGGCAATCTCGCGTTCCTCATCAGTTTCATAAGGTACATCGACAAATTTGGCGCCAAGCGATTCAATTTGCTCTTTGGCAGCAGGGCGTACGTCAGAGGCCTCAATCACTGAGCCTAGGCGCTTAGCGGTCGCAATCGCCTGCAAACCGGCAACTCCAGCACCCAAGATGAGGATGCGGGCAGCTTTTACGGTTCCTGCAGCTGTCATCAGCATGGGCATAAAGCGCTGATATTCATTAGCAGCCAACATCACGGCCTTGTAACCGGCAATATTGGCTTGGGAGGAAAGGACGTCCATGCTTTGCGCACGGGTGGTCCGTGGCGCGGCTTCGAGGGCAAAAGCGGTGATTCCCTGAGCTGCCATGGCAGAAATTCCTGCATTATCAAAGGGATCGAGCATACCAATCAGTACGGATCCTGCCTTGATCTGCTTTAGCTCATCGGCCTGGGGGGCGCGAACCTTGAGAACAATCTCACAGGCAAAAGCCTCAGCTGCCGAGCCAATGCTGGCCCCAACGGCCTCATAAGCGCTATCGGGAAGGCTGGCGCCAACCCCTGCACCTGATTGAATAATGACTTGATGACCTTGGCTTATTAGCTTTTTAACGGTCTCAGCGGTCGCGGCAACCCGGGTCTCTCCGGGTCTGGTTTCCAGCGGCACTCCAATGCGCATGGCGTATCTCCAAAAGCAAGAATTTTTAAAAAAGGAACCATTTTAATTAATTAGCCATGCCTTGTGAGC
>JBDLUB010000169.1:0-3544 GCA_039805525.1 Pseudomonadota bacterium
GCCAAACCAATATCGGCAATTGCAAAATCGCCATTTAACTTTAAATCAGCAACGGTGTTCATGAATAGCTCCAGCTAAAGAACGCCAGCGGAGCCAATGGTGACTCGCTAACCGCCAGCATTCGGGTTAGCGAGCGCAGTTGCAATGAAGTTACTGGGTAACTCCCCTTCAAGCCTGGGGGGCGACGATGCGCCCCTTGCAACGCTCCTTGAAGGAATTGCCTAAATTGTAATCAATTTTGGGCTAGAGACCTGCGGCAGCCTTCAAGGCGGCCGCCTTGTCCTTGCGCTCCCAAGTGAATTCCGGCTCCTCGCGGCCAAAATGGCCATATGCAGCCGTCTTTCTATAAATAGGCCGCAATAGATCAAGCATTTTCACAATACCCTTCGGGCGAAGATCAAAATGCTCCGATACAAGTTTTGCAATCTGCTCGTCGGCAATCTTGCCAGTACCAAAGGTACTAACCATTACCGATGTAGGACGCGCCACACCAATCGCGTACGAGATCTGAATGAGGCATTTACTTGCCAGACCTGCAGCGACCACATTCTTGGCTACATAGCGGCCAGCATAGGCAGCCGATCGATCAACCTTAGATGGGTCTTTTCCAGAAAACGCACCGCCACCGTGAGGAGCTGCGCCACCATAGGTATCCACAATAATTTTGCGTCCGGTGAGGCCGCAATCACCTTGGGGGCCGCCAATCACAAAACGCCCGGTTGGGTTCACCAAATACTTAATGTCACCCTTGATTAAATGCTTAGGCAAAACAGGCTTGATGATTTCTTCAATCACTGCTTCACGTAATTTCTCCAAAGGAATATCGGCAGCATGCTGTGTCGATAGCACTACCGTATCAATTGAGTCAGGCTTTCCATCGACATAGCGCAAGGTCACTTGGGATTTTGCATCGGGGCGCAGCCAATTTAGACGTCCGTCGCGACGCAATTGAGATTGGCGCTCGACTAGACGGTGTGATAAATAAATTGGAAGGGGCATTAACTCAGGGGTCTCATCGCAGGCATAACCAAACATTAAGCCCTGATCGCCCGCACCTTGATCTAAGCCATCATCGTGCGCTTTATCAACACCTTGCGCAATGTCTGGACTTTGTTTGTCATAAGCCACCAAAACTGCGCAGCCTTTGTAATCGATGCCGTATTCAGTGTTGTCATAGCCAATCTCGCGCAGGGTATTGCGTGCAACTTGAATGTAATCAACATTAGCATTGGTGGTAATTTCACCAGCGAGAACCACTAAGCCAGTATTACAAAGCGTCTCAGCGGCAACGCGTGCCTTTGGATCTTGTGCCAAGATCGCATCTAAGATTGAATCTGAGATTTGGTCTGCAACTTTATCGGGATGTCCCTCAGAAACCGATTCTGAGGTAAAGAAATAATCATTAGCCATTCTATTCTCCATTTAATTAAGCACTGACAACACCACGTGCCGGGGAATACAACGGCGACGCTTTAGCAGATTTTTTTAATTCGCCCCGCAAGTTGTCTTTAACTCGGCGAATGGCTGAATTCTATCTCATCTAAGGACTGGCCGCCAAATCCCATAGTGAATTGAATATCATTAGCAGATGTCACAGTGGGCTTTGAATTTCATTCTAAAAGGTATCGCCAGTCTCCCCTTGAGTTTGGCTCAGATTCTGGGTGGCTTGGGCGGAATGATGGCCTATGCCTTTTCCTCTCATTTTCGTGACTTATTTCAAGAAAACTATCGCCATGCGATGCAACTTCATGGCAGGATAACTCATCCATGGAAAGCAGCCGCGGCCTCTGGCATGCTTTTTGTCGACAGCCTTTGGATTTGGCATAACCCCCAAAAAGCACTCTCACGCGCTCATATTCAAGACTGGAGCCTAGTCGATCAAGCGGTTCAAGAGGGCAAGGGCTTGGTGATGCTCACACCCCACCTTGGCGGCTTTGAAATCATCCCCCGCATCTTGGCCAATCATTTCCCGGCCACCATCTTGTATCGGCCAGCCCGTCAAGAATGGTTAAATAATCTGATCGAAGAGCAGCGCGCCTATCCCAATATGCACTTTGTACCTACCAATTTGCAAGGAGTACGAAAAATGGTCAAAGCCCTTCAAGAGGGCGAGGCAATTGGCATTCTTCCAGATCAAGTGCCCAGTGGTGGTGATGGGGTGTGGGTGAAGTTTTTTAATCGCTATGCTTACACGACCCCACTGCCCGCTCGGTTAGCGAATCGGAATCAAACCCCAGTTATCTTATTTTCAGCCATTCGCAAATCGCTTGGCCAAGGCTGGATCATTAAAGCGCAACGCCTAAAAGCATTTTCAGAGGACCCCCATCAGGCAGCCACTCAAATGAATGAAGCGATTGAAGCGGTCATTCTTGAGGCTCCAGAGCAATTCATTTGGTCGTACAACCGTTATAAACACCCCGAGGGTGCCGAACTTCCGCCCCAAGACTAAAACAATCAATGAGCTGGCTACATACCCTTCTCAATTACATCGGCCTGAGTATTCTTAAGCTTTTTGCTTTCCTACCCTACCCGTGGATCGTTCAAATTGGGTACGCCCTTGGATCACTATTTGGGCGCCTACCCCACCAACGCAAATATGTAGTTCATCGTAATTTAGAACTGTGTTTTCCAAATCTCACGCCCGATCAACTAAAAACCCTGGCCAATGAGCACTGGCGTCTATTAGGGCGCGCAGTGATTGAGCGAAGCCGTGTTTGGCTTGGCAGTGCGGAACAAATTTTCTCGATGGTCGACATTGAGACCGAAATTCCTTTGGGGGATAACAAACCTCGGATTTTAGTGATCCCCCATTTTGTCGGTTTTGAATGTGGATTCATGGCGCTCTCAGCCCTTGGGGAAAAAAATGGTTGGCAGCGAGGTGCTGGCTTTTATCAAAACATGAAGAACCCATTTTTCAATCAAAAAATTATTGAATGGCGTAATCGCTTCGGCGCGAAGTCTATTAATCGACAAAATAGGCTTTTTGACTTAATTCGAGAAATTCGCAAAGGTAATTTTGTCGTCATTGCCCCCGATATTGATCTTGGCCCCAAGGACTCGGTTTTTGTTCCCTTCTTTGGTATTCAAACGAATACAATCACTGCGATATCGCGTCTAGCAAAAGCATGCAATGCAGAAGTATGTTTGATGATCACAACACTGAATGCGGATAAGAGTAAATACATTTGCAAAATCCATAAAGCGCTACCCAATTTTCCAAGCGATGATCCGGTATCTGACACTGCTCGGTTAAATCAATACTTTGAAGAAGAAATTCGTAAACGCCCGGCTGAATATTATTGGGTTCACAAGCGCTTCAAATATCGATATACCGAACACATGTTATGACTCGATTACGCTTTACCAAAATGCATGGCGCCGGCAATGACTTTATTGTGATTGACGCGACTCGCCAAGACATTCGATCGATTACCCCAACCATTTGGCGCAAGCTAGCACATCGCCAACTTGGTATCGGGGCCGATCAAATCTTGCTCGTGGAGCAAAGTAGCCTACCGGATGTTGATTTTAAATACCGTATCTT
>JBDLUB010000170.1:0-3307 GCA_039805525.1 Pseudomonadota bacterium
GCTCTGCGGGATCAGTAATGCGATTCTCCACCACAAAGCGTGCCATCAATCCTCGTGCTCGCTTGGCATAAAAAGAGATGATTTTGTACTTACCATCCTTCTCATCCTGAAAAACAGGTGAGATCACTGGACACCCCAAGGTATCGGCTTGCAAGACCTTGAAATACTCTTCCGATGCTAAGTTCAGTAAGAATGGTTTTTTCTGCTGACTCAGTGTCTTCTCAAGGGCTTTAGTAATGCGATCACCCCAAAAGGCATACAAATCCTTACCACGGGCATTTTTCAAGGCAGTGCCCATTTCCAAACGATAGGGTTGCATTAAGTCCAAGGGTCGCAAGACTCCATAGAGACCTGACAAAATCCGTACATGCTCTTGCGCAAAGTCTAGAGCCTTCGCATCCAAGGATTTTGCATCAAAGCCCTCGTACACATCCCCATTAAAAGCGAGGAGCGCTGGCCGACTGTTCTCGGTCGTGAATGTTTTGGACCAATCGCGATAACGGCCGACGTTCAGTGCTGCTAATGGGTCTGAGATTCCCATTAATTTACCGACCTGCTGGGGCGAAAGTTTTTTGAGATCCGCTATCAGCTTAGCGGACTCCCCAACAAAATCAGGCAGGGTGTGTTTCTTAACCTTCAGCGGTGATTCGTAATCGAGGGACTTGGCAGGCGATAAAACAATTAACATAAATGATGGCTCGTTTAATAGTACTCAGTACCCTATTCTAGTCACCTTCAATTATTTTGCAGACGCGCTAATCCGCTTGGCAATCGCAGCGCTGCAAATGCCAGCCAGAACAGCCCATTCTAAAGAGATAGTTACGGTACCAACCCCTGTAATGACCATTGGGATCCATTCTTGTGCTCCCGAGCGAAATTCATGGCGAATCTGCGCAAGATCAATCAGGTTCCAAGCTACCGCCAAGAGTAAGGCGGCAATTACAGCATAAGGCAGATGCTCCGCCAAAGGCGAAACAAAGATCAAGATTACTAATAAGAAAACTGCGGCACAAACCGCGGCAAGCGGCGTTTGCGCATTAGCAGCCAAATTAACACCGGAACGATTGAACGATCCACTCGATGGATAGGCTGAGAAGAAGGATCCGCCCACATTCGCAAGCCCCTGACCAATAAACTCCTGGTTTGCATCAAATGAGTCATTTCGCTTGAGTGCCAAAGCGCGTGCGATTGCCATCGCCTCGGTTGAGGCCAACAAAGCCATTACCAAGACAGGCCCAAACAAGAGTTGCAGATGCTCTAACGAGAGGACCGGATACGAGAGTGGTGGCAAAGCTCCGGGAATCGCACTTACCTTGCGGATCCCAGAAAATTCGGTGAAGTACTGCTCCAGAACCAGCAGAGTAACACTACCCGCAATCACCGCAATCAGCATCGCGGGAATCCAACGATTGAGCGGTTTCCATAAACGCATAGTCACCAAGGTAATTAGCACCAGGGCTAATACTTGTGGTCGCCACTGACCTTGGTAAATCGCAGTCATGGTTTGGAGAACGGTATCAAGCACACTCGTGCCACGCGCGATCTCAATGCCCAACAGGGTTCCGACCTGGCTGTTGATAATGAGTACAGCGGCACCAGCGGTAAATCCCACGATCACCGAGTGCGGTACTTTCTCAACCCACTTGCCTGCCCCACCCAAACCCAATGCAATCTGAATGACGCCAATCAGAAAACTAAGTGTGAGTACCAGCACTACGTAATGCTCGCTCTCCGGAATCGCGAGAGGCGCAATCAAGGCCATCGTGGTCAGCGAGATCGCATTGGCCGGCCCGGTCACCATTAAGCGGCTTGACCCAAAGAGCGCAGCAATAATGCACGGGACCATCGCAGCATACAAGCCATAATGCGGGGGCATGCCTGCTAATAGAGCAAATGCAATCGCTTGAGGCAACACCACGATGGCACCCGTTAATCCAGCGAGAAGATCTGCGCGCACCACTCCCGGCTTCTGATATTCGGGCAACCAACGGGCAAAGGGCAAAGAGAACCGCAATTTATGAATGATCCCAAGTTCTTAGAGTCAGCGTGGCACAATTTAGTCATGCCATCACCGCTACTCCAAACTCCACATTCTAGCGATAGTCTAACGCCCAACGGTTGGTTTACCTCCAAACTACCGCAAGTTGGCACCACGATTTTCACCACCATGTCGGCTTTGGCCGCTGAGCATCAAGCCATCAACTTAGGGCAAGGATTTCCAGATTTTCCCTGTGATCCAGCCCTACTCGATGCCGTCAATCAGGCCATGCGGTTAGGTCATAACCAATATGCCCCCATGCCAGGCATTCTTGAACTGCGTGAGGCACTTGCGCAGAAGATTGCAAGCCTCTATGGTCATCACTACGATCCGCACTCTGAAATTACAGTGACCGCGGGGGCAACCCAGGCAATCTTTACTGCAATTGCCGCCTGCGTTGGTCTTAATGATGAAGTCATTGTGATTGAACCTGCCTTTGATAGTTACTTACCAGCGATTCAATTAGCTGGCGGCAAAGCGGTTCCTGTTGCGATGGATATCGTGCGCGATCGCGATGGACTCGTCGGTGCCTATACCCTGCCATGGGAGGCATTAGCGAATGCAATTACTCCAAAGACTCGTTTAATCATTACTAACACGCCACATAATCCAACCGCTAGCATTTGGGAAGCTGCCGATTTAGAACGCTTGTATAGCTTGGTCAAAGATACCTCGATCTTGATACTGAGCGATGAAGTCTATGAACACATGGTGTTTGATGGCAGACCTCACGAGAGTATCGCGCGCCATGCGGCACTCGCAGAGCGTAGTTTCTTGGTTTCTAGTTTTGGGAAGACCTTTCATGTCACGGGCTGGAAACTTGCATTTATTGCCGCCCCTGCCGCACTCATGCGCGAGTATCGGAAAGTGCATCAATTTAATGTCTTCTCTGTGAATACACCGATGCAATATGCCATTGCTCAGTATATGCAAACCCCCGAACCTTATCTTGCGCTTCCTGCGTTTTATCAAGCCAAGCGTGATTATTTCCGGGCGGGGCTTGCAAGTACTCCACTGAAGTTATTACCTTGTGTAGGCAGTTATTTTCAATGCGTTGATTACACCGCCCTACCACGTAAAGAGGCAAGTCTCCCAGAGGCAGAGTTCTGTCGTTGGTTAACTACGGAGTTAGGCGTTGCGGCCATTCCAAACTCTGCCTTCTATGCCAATCAAACGGAATCGGGTGTCATCCGTTTTTGTTTTGCCAAACAAGAGTCAACACTGAAGACCGCACTGCTTCGTTTACAAGCCTTAGCAGCATAATCAATA
>JBDLUB010000171.1:0-3283 GCA_039805525.1 Pseudomonadota bacterium
GGTCCGGATGGACGATAAAAACGATTTCATAATGACGCATTAATCACTCCTTATGGATAAAACTGCCTAGGCGTCTTGCTTAATTCCGCTGTCAAGAATTAAGCACCAGTGCAGCAAGGGTGGAACAAATTGTTTAAATTACTTACCGAAATTCTGGTAAGCCTTTCATTTTAGCAAAATAATCCTGCCAACTCAATGGATTAGATCCTGATTGGGTGCTTGCGAATAAAGCTAGCTGCAAAGCAATTCGGGCTTTTGCGGGATTTAAATAACCCGCGCTCAATGCCTTTGCTAATCGGCCATTGGCAAGAGTGCCGCCAATATAGCCCCTACCAATTCGAGAGGCACGCACCACCGCGCCTCCAGCCTCCATAAACTGCTCCAGAGCGGGCGCAAGGTTCTCATGCACGGTACCAGCACCAGCGCCTGCTAGAACAATACCCTGAACCCCGTGATCCTCTAAAAATATGATGGTTTCGGGTCTGGCGCCCGAGTGGCTTGTAATAATTTCGACCCAGGGCCATTGATTATCTGGTGGTATCGGTAAGTCATTGCTAACTTGAATCCAATCATTTGGCAAGGTTTCCTCAAAAAAGGCATCCACATGGGAGCCATGCCCTTTAACCAAAGCAAGGCCCGGTATTGGCTTGGAGCCCATCACGGCCCAAATTCCGCCTTGACCGTCCCTTTTCCCAGCAAATTCAATTGCATTGGATAAATTCTGCGGACCATCAGCCTGTGGATGATCAGAGGGAAGCATCGCTCCAGTTAAAACAACCTTCTTGCCAAATTTTCTGGAGGATACACCGCAGACAATCTCCAAGAAAGTAGCCGTTTCTTCCATCGTATCGGTGCCATGGGTAATTACAATCCCCATTACTTCGGGGTCTGCGAGTCCCATGCGAACCTGGACACCTAATTTACTCAGCAAAGACTCACTCAAATCACAGCTATCAATATTAGATAACTGCATGTTTTTTATAGAAAATTTTGTTTCAATTTGGGCTAAAAGGCTTGAAATCGGCACTTGACCAGCTTGATAACCCCCATTTCCTGAATCGGTCCTAAGGCCAGCGATCGTACCGCCGGTGCCGATCACCAAAATGTATGAGGGAATAGAGGAATTTGACATCTAGGCATTATCCAACCAAGCAAAAGTTCTTGAAATGCCATTTTTTACTGTATACAATCCCAGTATGAACATAAATACAGTAATTGACAGCCCATCTCTACCAAAACTGACTGCTCGGCAAGAAGAGATTTTGGGGCTTATTACCTTGGCCATTGAGGAAAGCGGGCTTCCTCCCACCCGCGCTGAAATAGCGAATCGACTTGGTTTTGCATCTGCCAATGCTGCCGAGGAACATTTGCGCGCGTTAGCCAAAAAGGGCTACATCGAATTAAGCCCAGGAACATCGAGAGGCATTCGAGTAACCAACTCGCAGCCTGTAACGCAGGATAAAAATTTTCGTCAATTGAACTTGCCATCGGGCAGTTTGCAACAACTCACCCTTCCCTTAATTGGTCGGGTTGCCGCAGGCTCACCCATTACTGCGATTGAACATATTGAGAAACATATTCCAGTTGACCCTAGCTTATTTAGTAAGGGCGCAGACTACCTGCTGCGCGTCAAAGGGATGAGCATGCGGGATGCAGGTATTCTCGATGGTGACTATTTAGCCGTTAAAAAGACCACCCAAGCGCGTAATGGCGACATCGTGGTTGCCCGCATCGATGATGAGGTCACCGTGAAGCGCTTTCAACAAAAGAAGGGGGTCAATGGCCCCTACCTCGAGCTCCAAGCTGAAAATCCTGATTTTGAGAACATCATCGTGCGCGCAGATTCTAGCTTTGCCCTTGAGGGGCAAGCGGTTGGGCTAATCCGAGCAAACGGTATTTAAGGTTTACGGGTTGGCGCAATCACATTCGCATTTTTAGGCGAAGAAGTGATTGTTATGATGGATTTAGGGCCCGTCAGAGATCCCTCATTAATCTCAACCGTGCAAGTGCGTTCGCCTTTGGTAAAGACCAAGAAACTGGTTTTTGATTTCGTGGCGGTAACCGTGGTCCACCCTGCTTTGGGATACTCGGATTGAAAAAACGCGTACACATCGGTTGCACCTTGTAAGGCGCTGATATTGACTCGGCCTACCCAGCCATCGCCACGACCAATAATCAATGAATCAGACCCAATAATTTTGGCCCCAGTTGGCAAAGGCATATCGCCAAGCAACTGCGACTGAATTTGATTGATTTCCTCCTGGGTTCCCGTGGGACTATCGCCAGTGGCACAGGCTCCCAACAGCGCAGCTGCAGTAAGAGCAACAAAATGTGTTTTCGAGATCAATCGATTCATGATTTGTTCCAAGGCTAATGGATAAAAAATACCAGTTTTTGCTATTTTAGGGCAGAGGGTTAATTCGTCAATGATTATGGGTGGAGGCGCGTGAGGGAATCGAACCCCCGTACGAAGCTTTGCAGGCTCCTGCCTAACCACTCGGCCAACGCGCCCTAATTGGTTTGGAATGCACCAAACATCAACTCAAACAAAATGGGAAGCTTTTGGGGCTTCCCATCAATGAATGGAGCGGGAAACGAGGCTCGAACTCGCGACCTCAACCTTGGCAAGGTTGCGCTCTACCAACTGAGCTATTCCCGCATTACAGGATCGACAGTTTAGCAAAGATTCGAGGATGAGGTCCTAATTAGCAAAATTTCCTGGTTTTACGACTTATTGGTTAATTGCGGTAACGCCTTTTGTAGATAGTAAAACATGGACCAAAGCGTCAGAAAAGCAGCAATCCAAATCAGCCAAGTCCCCAAAAGAGAGCTATGGATACCCAAAATTTGCCCATTGAATAGCAAAAAGGGGATCGCAATTAACTGGGCAGTTGTTTTTAATTTACCGACCATATGAACAGCAACGCTACGTGAGGCACCGACTTGCGCCATCCACTCACGTAGAGCAGAAATCGTGATCTCACGCCCAATAATGACTAATGCGACCCAGGCCTGCACCCGATCCAAATTGAGTAATACCAGTAAAGCAGCGGCCACAATTAATTTATCTGCTACAGGATCTAAAAACTGTCCAAAGGCCGATTCTTGGTTCATCCGTCTTGCCAAGAATCCATCTAACCAATCGGTAATGGCGGCAAATACAAAAAGGCCCGTTGAAAAGATATTTTTCTCGGGGAGTGATAACCAATCATTGGGTAAATAGAAAATCCCCACCAATAGTGGAATGGCCGCTACACGCAGCCAGGTCAAGGCGATGGGTAAA
>JBDLUB010000172.1:0-3264 GCA_039805525.1 Pseudomonadota bacterium
GATGGGTACGATCAAGGTAATACCATCTTTGGGACTACCAGGTTCAAAGTGATAACTGGTTTGCAAACTCACGCCATTCATGACGATCGTTTTGGGATAGCGGTCGGCGCTAATCCCTGCAGCCTCATGACGCATCAGATCTGATTTCTGGAGTCGCAGACTCTGGTCCTTTTGTTCTAGGATGGCACGATCTTCCTCAAGCCAGGCTTGCAGACCACTGCGACTATAGACCGACTCTGGAATGCGTTCCCGATAGAAAGCGCATAGCAACTCATCGTCCACTAATACGTCAGGGCGGCGTGATCGATGTTCCAGCGCCTCAATCTCTCGGATCAGTTGACGGTTGTGCCAAAAGAAGGCAAATAATTTACCGTAGCGGCGCTTTGCTTCCGCTTGGGTCTCACGTTCCAAGGCTGGCGTGTCGACCTTACCAAACATCTCCCCTTCGACTAGGGCTTTCTGAATAAACAAGGCATGCGCCTCGCTTGGATCGTGCGGCGCATAAGCAACTCGTCGACCATGGTAAACGGGTAAGCCATACAGCGTGGCGCGTTCAAAGGCTAAGACCTCGCCGCGTTCTTTATCCCAAAAGGGGTCACTCAGTGATTTCACTAGGCGATGTTTGGCAACTCGCTCGATCCACTGTGGCTCGATCTTAGCTAGGGTTCTCGCATATAAGCGAGTGGTTTCTTGAATCTCACCCGCCACAAACCATGCGCCTACTTTTTTACCCAGGCTCGATCCGGGCCAAATGAATAAACGGATTCCCCGAGCCCCTAGATAATCGCCGGCTTTATTTCCCCGTTGATCGCTTGCATCTTCATCGCGCTTGCCAATATAGCCCAGCAGACCAGTGAGAAGCGCTGTGTGGATTTGTTCATAGGTTGCTGGAGTTTGGTTCTCTTTCCAACCCTTCTCCGCCAGCAAGACATGCAATTGCCCATGCACATCGCGCCACTCTCGAAGGCGTCTGGGTGATAGAAAGAGACTACGGCATTGGCTCTCCAGCTGACGATTGCTTTGCTTATGTTTCAGAGCCTCTTGATACCAGTTCCAGAGTTTTACGAACGACAGGAACTCAGAGCGCTCATCCGCAAATTGCAAGTGGGCCTGATCAGCAGCACTAGCAAACTCCATCGGCCGCTCCCGCGGATCCTGGCAGGCCATGGCTGCAGCAATGATGGTGAGCTCTTTGAGCGCCTGCTGCTCACGAGCAGCTAGCAAGATCCGTCCAATGCGAGGATCTAAGGGCAGCTCAGCAAGAGCCTTACCAATGGTACTGAGTTGAACGCGATGTTGACCCTGCGAGTCTGGCTCGGTGGCGTTCTCAATCGCACCCAGCTCCTCTAAGAGCTGCATGCCATCGACAATCGCTCGACCCAAGGGTTTATCAATGAATGGAAACTGCGCAATATTGGGTAGGCGCAATGCCGCCATCCGCAGGATCACAGCAGCAAGGGAGCTACGCAAGATTTCAGGATCGGTATACGCGGCGCGAGCTTGATAATCGGCTTCACTGTAGAGACGAATACAGATACCGTCTGCTACACGGCCACAACGACCCGCGCGTTGGTTCGCTGCTGCCTGAGAGATCGGTTCCACTTGGAGTTGCTCTACCTTATTCCGATAGGAGTAACGCTTGACGCGTGCCAATCCTGAGTCAATCACATACCGAATGTTTGGCACGGTCAAGGAGGTCTCGGCCACATTGGTTGCCAACACAATCCGGCGGCCATTGCCAGTTTGGAATACTCGCTCTTGCTCGCTCACCGCTTGCCGGGCAAATAGACTCAGGATCTCCGGATGAAAGCGCTGTTGCAAAAATGGGTCTTTGCGTAGCGCCTCAGCGCATTCCCGAATCTCCCGCTCACCCGGCAGGAACACCAAAACATCCCCAGCCCCTGCAGCACCCTCACGCCACACATCGCCAATCGCTTTGCAAACCGCCTCGGGGATTTCAAGGGCTTCCTTCTGACCCTCGACTTGCAGTGGTGCATAACGTTGCTCCACCGGAAAGAGTCGACCGCTCACCTCAATCACTGGAGCAGCTTGACCATGGGTTGCAAAATGATTAGCAAATCGTTGTGCATCAATCGTCGCTGATGTGATGATGAGCTTGAGATCTGGTCGCTTCGCAATCAGTTGCTTTAAGTAGCCCAATAAGAAATCAATATTGAGACTGCGCTCATGAGCCTCGTCAATGATGATGGTGTCGTATTTTTTAAGGAGAGGATCAGCTTGGGTCTCTGCTAACAAAATCCCATCGGTCATTAATTTGATGGACGCATGAGCGCTAGTATGATCAGAAAAACGGACCTGATACCCAACATCCTCGCCTATGGGGGTACCCAGCTCTTGGGCAATACGTTTGGCAGTACTTGTGGCGGCAATACGACGCGGCTGAGTATGGCCAATCAATCCACCCTGGTGGATTTTGCCTCGGCCCAAAGCTAGGCATATTTTGGGGAGCTGGGTGGTTTTGCCTGAACCCGTTTCTCCGCACACAATGATCACAGGGCTTGCCAGTAAGGCTTTGGCGATCACCTCACGCCGCGAGGAGACCGGCAAACTCTCTGGGAAGGTGATGGGCTTATCCCGTAGCGTACGCCAAACAATCGCACTCGACTCGCTCATGGTCTAGCCCGAAGCGTGGGTTGTAAGGATTGGCATCTATGATTTATTTGGTATCTAAGCGCTTGCACCCTATAATTTTCGCATTATGTCTGCGCTTCCATCCTCATCCCACTCTGCTCACTTTCCCTTCGTTGGCTGGCTACGCGAGGTAGCGCCCTATATCCATGCCTTTCGTGAGAAAACCTTTGTCATTGCCTTTGCTGGTGAACTAGCCCAGGACTTCGATCAACTCGAGAACTTGATTGAGGACATCGCCATGCTGCACGCCATGGGGATGCGTATCGTCCTCGTTCATGGCATTCGTCCCCAAATCGATGAGCAGTTGTCGCTGCGCAAGATCAAGAGCAAGTTTGGTAAGGGCCACATGAGCAGTTATCGGATTACCGATGCCCCCGCCCTTGAGTGTGTCAAAGAAGCGGCTGGCGAACTGCGTCTGGATATTGAAGCTGCATTTAGTCGTGGTTTACCAAATACCCCGATGGCGGGCTCCCGCATCTCGGTGATCTCAGGCAACTTTATTACCGCCATGCCGATTGGTGTGGTCGATGGGATTGACTACCTCCTCACGGGGCTCGTCCGTAAGGTCGACTCAGAATCCATTCGGATGTCCCTTAATAGCGGTAAGTTGGT
>JBDLUB010000173.1:0-3652 GCA_039805525.1 Pseudomonadota bacterium
ATCACTTTGCCGTCTTTGAGGACTTTGCCTTCATAAGGGCGAAGTTCTATCACATCGCCCATATTCATTTGATTGACGTCGAGCTCAATCGGCAGGGCGCCAGCATCTTCCATGGTGTTAAAGAAGATCGGTGCAATCTTGCCACCTAAGCAAACGCCGCCATAACGCTTATTAGGTACAAACGGAATGTCTTGGCCGGTCCACCAAAGCACAGAGTTGGTAGCTGATTTACGAGACGATCCGGTGCCCACCACATCACCTACATAGGCAATTTGATGACCCTTTTGTTTGAGCGCCTCAATTTGTTTCATGGGGCCGCGCACTCCAGCCTCATCAGGCTCAATACCTGGACGGGGGTTCTTCAGCATTACCGTCGCATGCAAGGGGATATCTGGACGGCTCCAAGCATCGGGGGCTGGGGAGAGGTCATCGGTATTGGTCTCGCCGGTTACTTTGAAAACCGTGAGGGTCATGGACTCGGGGACTGCGGGGCGGCTAGTAAACCACTCGGCATTAGCCCAACTCTGAATCACAGCCTTAGCATTTGCATTACCTTTCTCTGCTAAGTCATTGACATCATTAAAGTAATCAAACATGAGCAAGGTTTTCTTGAGGGCTTCGGTCGCGGCAGCTCCACACTCCTTATCCTCAAGCAATTCAACTAATGGCTTGATGTTGTAGCCCCCAAGCATCGTGCCCAAAAGTTCAGTCGCTTTGACACGAGAAATCACGGGCGATTGCAGCTTACCTTTGGCAAGTGCATCCAAAAACTCAGCCTTAACCTTGGCGGCTTCATCCACCCCAGCAGGCACACGATAGGTAATTAAATCAAGGAGTTGTGCCTCTAAACCCTTAGGGGGGTTCTGAAGCATTTTGACCAATTCAGCGGTTTGATCTTTGCTTAATGGGAGGGCGGGGATGCCTTGCGCGGCACGTTCGGCTACATGGGATTGGTATGCGTCTAACATAAGATTCCTGATCAGAAGTGGGCCAAAAGAACAGGCTATATTGTAAAACTTTACTGACAGCGGATCTAGTGAAAATACCCCTAATCCGCCTGATATTTACAGGATCTCTTCGTCCTTCAGCGCCCAAACCAAGGCAATTACCCAGCCGATGAATGACCACCCCAAAAAGAGGTTTAGGGCAAAAATAGCCCCGGTATTGGTGCGTTTGCGGTAAAACGCAATTGCTACGGGTAGGAAGTAAAACAGGGATAGAAGGGTGATGAGGATGGCGAAAAATAAGCGCATCCCTAATTTTACTTAGGGCAAGTCCGAAGTCTCTTTTTTTCAATCCTCTCCAGCTATCGTTATAATTGCGTATTACCAATAGACGTTAAGCGATGACCAAATACGTTTTTGTCACTGGTGGTGTAGTTTCTTCTCTCGGAAAAGGAATTGCAGCCGCCTCGCTTGCCGCGATTCTTGAATCACGCGGCCTGAAAGTCACCCTCCTAAAATTAGACCCCTACATCAACGTTGACCCTGGAACGATGAGTCCGTTTCAGCACGGAGAAGTATTCGTGACCGAAGACGGTGCGGAGACTGATCTCGATTTGGGTCATTACGAACGCTTTGTCAGCGCCAAGATGCGCAAGAGCAATAACTTCACCACCGGCCAAATTTATGAGTCGGTGATTCGGAAAGAGCGCCGTGGTGAGTATCTTGGCAAGACCGTTCAAGTGATTCCGCACATTACCAATGAGATTCAGGCCTTTGTAGAAAAGGGCGCTAAAGCCAGTCACGATGGCCACGCCGATATTGCCATTTGTGAGATTGGCGGTACCGTGGGTGATATTGAATCACTCCCGTTCTTGGAAGCAGCCCGCCAAATGAGTTTGCGACTTCCCAAAGGCGATTGTGCATTTGTGCATCTCACCCTAGTGCCTTGGATTCAGAGTGCGGGTGAGTTGAAGACCAAACCCACCCAACACTCAGTGCAAAAGCTGCGCGAGATCGGTATCTTGCCAACGGTCTTATTGTGCCGTGCTGATCGTGAGATTCCGGATGACGAGCGTGCCAAGATCTCCTTATTCTCGAATGTGCGTGAAGAAGCGGTGATCTCCGTTTGGGATGTCGATACGATTTATAAGATTCCGAAGATGCTGCATGAGCAGGGGATGGATGAGCTCTTATGCAAGGAGCTTAATATTCAAGCCAAACCTGCCGATCTCTCGATGTGGGATTCCTTGGTGTACGAGCTTGAGCATCCTAAGTATGAGGTCACGATTGGCATGGTGGGCAAATATGTGGACCTCACCGAATCCTATAAATCATTGATTGAAGCGCTGCGCCATGCTGGCATTCATAATCACACCAAAATCAATATTCGCTACATCGACTCCGAGCGCTTAGAGCAGGGTAATCTCGAGTGCCTCTATGATCTCGATGCCATTTTGGTACCCGGTGGATTTGGTAAGCGCGGCACTGAAGGAAAAATCAAAGCCATTCAGTATGCGCGCGAGAACGACGTGCCATATTTAGGTATCTGTTTGGGGATGCAACTTGCTGTGATCGAGTTTGCCAGGCATGTTGCAAAGATCGATGCAGCCAACAGTACTGAGTTTGACCCAGACACGCCCAATCCCGTTGTAGCCCTCATTACCGAGTGGCTCGACCGTGAGGGCAAGATTGAAAAACGCGCTGCTGACTCGGATATGGGCGGGACGATGCGCTTGGGTTCACAAAAATGCCCAGTGAAGCCCAATACACTCGCTCATAGTATTTATGGATCGGAAGTGAATGAGCGTCACCGCCATCGCTATGAGGTGAATAACATCTATGCACCAAAGCTTGAGAAAGCCGGCATGATTATTTCTGCGCGTACTCCCAATGAAGATTTGCCGGAGATGATGGAGCTGCCTAAATCGATGCACCCATGGTTCTTCGGTGTGCAGTTTCACCCCGAGTTCACCTCAACCCCAAGAGCTGGCCACCCCTTGTTCTTGGCATACATCCGCGCAGCGCTTGCGCGTCAAACTGCTAAAACAGCAGTCGCTGCGTAATTGGACCGTCATGTTTAATCATTTGTGTGGCTTTGAAATTGGCTTAAACAAACCTTTCTTCTTGATAGCGGGCCCGTGCGTGATTGAGTCCGAACAGTTTTCAATTGACACGGCTGGTCAGATCAAAGCAATTTGTGCCGATCTCAACATTCCCTTCATCTATAAGTCCTCTTTCGATAAAGCTAATCGTTCCTCAGGATCCTCGTTTCGGGGGTTGGGAATGGAAAAAGGTCTGGCTTGGGAATGGAAAAAGGTCTGGCTATCTTAGAAAAGGTCAAGAAGCAAGTTGGCGTTCCCGTTCTCACCGACGTACATGAAATCAGCGATGTAGCAGCGGTAGCCTCCGCAGTTGATGTCTTGCAAACCCCGGCGTTTCTCTGTCGCCAGACCGATTTCATCGCCGCTGTTGCTCAAAGTGGTAAACCCGTCAATATCAAGAAGGGGCAATTCTTATCCCCGTATGAGATGAGCAATGTGGTGGATAAGGCCCGCGCTGCCGCACGTGAGAAAAATCTACCCGATCAATTTATGGTGTGCGAACGTGGCGCCAGTTTTGGCTACAACAATTTAGTATCAGATATGCGCAGCCTCGCCATCATGCGCGCAACGCAAGCCCCCGTTGTATTTGATGCTACCCATTCCGTG
>JBDLUB010000174.1:0-3228 GCA_039805525.1 Pseudomonadota bacterium
CGTTCTCAAACACCTCTTGTAAATTATTAATGGGCCCGCAGGGCACACCTGCCGTCTCCAATAAAGAAATCCACTGCGCCTTGGTCTTCTCCTTCACCATCTCGACTAATAGTGGGATTAATGCAGCACGATGTTCAATGCGCGCAGGATTCGTGGCAAAGCGCGGATCGTCGGCTAAGGCCTCACGATTGCCAACCTTCACGAAGTTACGAAACTGACTATCGTTACCAACTGCCACAATAATCCAGCTATCCGATGTCTGAAAGGTTTGATAGGGCACCACATTGGGGTGAGCGTTGCCCCAGCGATGCGGTGAGACCCCGCTGCATAAATAATTACTGGAGATATTGGCAAGCATCGCCACTTGAGTATCGAGGAGAGCCATATCAATGTATTGACCCTCACCGGTGCGATCGCGATGGATCACCGCCGCAAGAATCGCTGAGCTGGCATACATCCCTGTAAATAAATCCACGATCGCAACCCCAGCCTTTTGAGGGCCACCACCAGGTAGATGATCGGCTTCACCGGTAATGCTCATAAAGCCACCCATACCTTGCAAGATAAAGTCATAGCCAGGGCGATGTTGATAGGGGCCGCTTTGACCAAAGCCGGTGATTGAGCAATAAATGAGATTGGGCTTGAGCGCACATAAGGATTGATAGTCAAGCCCATACTTCGCTAGCTGACCCACCTTGTAGTTCTCAATCACCACATCGGAGGTTTTGACCAGATCGCGCACAATCGCTTGACCCTCGGGAGTGCTGATATCGAGCGTGATGGATTTCTTATTGCGATTAATCGAGATGTAATACGCCGACTCGGTGGTGTCCTGACCATTTGGGTCTTTAGCAAAAGGAGGGCCCCAATGACGGGTATCGTCACCTGCACCCGGGCGCTCTACTTTGATGACATGAGCACCTAAATCAGCTAAGTTCTGAGCACACCACGGACCCGCTAATACCCGGCTCAGATCTAATACGCGAATATGACTTAAGGCTCCCATGGACTTATTTTCCCACGCTTTTGTGACCTGCCTTTGGGATATGACTACAATTTCTGCGCATGGCAACCCGTAAACCATCCCAATATAGCGAATCCTCGATCAAAGTCTTAAAGGGCTTAGAGCCGGTGCGTCAGCGCCCGGGAATGTATACCCGTACCGATA
This sequence comes from Pseudomonadota bacterium, assembly GCA_039805525.1. GTDB lineage: Bacteria > Pseudomonadota > Gammaproteobacteria > Burkholderiales > Burkholderiaceae > Polynucleobacter. The sequence continues at coordinate 1,169 of JBDLUB010000174.1, forward strand.
ATCCCCTGCATATCATCCAAGAGGTCTTGGATAACGCCTCTGATGAAGCACTCGGTGGTTACGGTAAAGAAGTGGTAGTGACCTTGCACACCGATGGCAGTGTGAGTGTCGAAGACGATGGCCGCGGCATACCAGTGGGCATGCACCCGCAAGAGAAAAAACCCGTCGTTGAAATCGTCTTTACCCAATTGCATGCTGGCGGTAAGTTTGAGAAGGGCAGTGGTGGTGCGTATGCATTCTCCGGCGGCTTGCATGGTGTGGGTGTATCGGTTACAAACGCGCTCGCTAAACGCTTAGAGGTCACAGTGTGGCGTGAGCAGCAGGTCTCGAACATCACCTTTGCTGATGGCGATGTGATCGAGAAACTCAAATCCAAAGCAGCTAGCAAGGGCGATAAAGCGCATGGCACCAAAGTACGTGTCTGGCCTAATCCCAAATACTTTGATAGCGCCACCATTCCCATGGCTGATCTCGAGCGTCTCTTGCGCTCCAAGGCAGTGCTCTTACCCGGTGTCAAAGTCACTCTCGTGCATGAGAAAAACGGCCAAAGCCAATCGTGGCTTTATACCCAAGGACTAAAAGGTTACCTCGATGAGGCCTTGGCACAGGGTGGTCATAGTGCCCCGGTCATACCTGCGTTTGAGGGCGAGCATTACGCCAGCGGTGCCGGCGATGAAGAGTCTTTTGCAGAAGGTGAGGGTGCTGCTTGGGTCGTGAGTTGGACCGAAGAGGGTGCCCCGGTGCGCGAGAGTTATGTGAACCTCATCCCAACCCCAGCGGGTGGAACCCATGAGAGTGGTTTGCGCGAAGGACTCTTTAATGCAGTCAAAAGTTTTGTCGAGATCCATGCCTTACAGCCCAAGGGTGTGAAGCTCATGCCTGAGGACGTATTTGCCAGGGCCTCATTCATTTTGTCTGCCAAAGTGTTGGATCCCCAGTTCCAGGGACAGATCAAAGAGCGCCTGAACTCCCGCGATGCGGTGCGCTTGGTCTCCGGCTTTGTGAAGTCGGCGCTCGACTTATGGCTCAATCAGCACGTTGATTACGGTAAAGCACTTGCTGAACTCGTAATCAAGCAAGCCCAAGCGCGCACCCGTGCTGGGCAAAAGGTGGAAAAGAAAAAATCCTCAGGTGTGGCGGTGCTGCCTGGCAAGCTCACCGATTGCGAGAGCGAAGACATTCTGATGAATGAACTCTTCTTGGTGGAGGGTGACTCTGCTGGTGGTTCTGCCAAGATGGGACGCAATAAAGAGTACCAAGCGATTCTGCCCTTGCGAGGGAAGGTGCTAAACACTTGGGAGACCGAGCGCGATCGGCTCTTTGCCAATAACGAAGTACACGATATTGCAGTTGCGATTGGGGTTGATCCCCACGGGCCTAATGATGAGCCCAACTTAGGCAACTTACGCTACGGCAAGATTTGTATCTTGTCAGATGCCGATGTGGATGGTTCGCATATTCAAGTATTGCTCCTGACACTCTTTTATAAACACTTCCCACGCTTAGTGGAGAACGGTCATGTGTACATTGCGCGACCACCACTCTATCGCGTGGATGCACCTGCGCGGGGTAAGAAGCCGGCGCAGAAGATCTACGCACTCGATGAAAGTGAACTGATTGCGATTGAAGACAAGTTACGCAAAGACGGTGTGCGTGAGGGTGTGTGGCAGATCTCCCGCTTTAAGGGCTTGGGTGAGATGAGTGCTGAGCAACTTTGGGATACCACCCTCAATCCGGATACCAGACGTCTCTTACCAGTGACCCTGGGCGAGATGAGTGAGAGCGAAACGATTAAGACCATGGATATGTTGATGGGCAAAGCAGAATCTGGCGCGCGCCGCGATTGGTTGGAAGAGCGCGGTAACGAAGTAGAAGCCGATATTTAGGACAGAGCATGGCAAGTAAAAATAAGAAAGCAATTCCTGAGCAGGGGGATCTCTTTACGCAAGAGCGACCCAAAGCCAATACGGCAAACCCCGAAGAGTTCTTATCCTTAGGCATCTACGCTGAGCGTGCGTACCTTGATTACGCGATTAGTGTGGTCAAAGGGCGCGCATTAC
>JBDLUB010000175.1:0-3226 GCA_039805525.1 Pseudomonadota bacterium
AAGACAAGAATCTAGGGGTTTAGCCATCATTACCATTCCAGGACCGCCACCATAAGCCCGATCATCGACCGTTTTTCGGGAATCTTCAGAAAAATCTCTGATATTCCAAGTAGTTACAGAAGTTATCCCTTGCTCACAGGCACGGCCGGTCACCCCATATTGCGTGAGAGCAGCAAACATCTCCGGGAAGAGTGTCAACACATCAAAATCCATCTTGGTCGCATCCACGCTCATTGGCTCCAGTCGGGTTGCCAATCCACTACAACTTTGCCTAATGGAAGTTCTGCAGACTTCAGCTCAACTGATTTCACAATTGCAGGGACAAAGGGAATGAGCTCACTGCCAATCGTCATGATTGGATGGGCCCCGAATTCAGCCATATCCTCAATATTACCGAGACGAATCCCCTGCTCGTTATAGACCTCGCACCCAATCAAATCAACCCAGTAATAGGTGTCCTGCTCGGGTGCTGGAAACGCCTTTCTTGGGAGCAAAACCGTCTGGCCCTTCATGGCTAAGGCAGCATCTCGATCACAAATGCCATCCAAAAGCATCACCACAAAGCCAGAATGAATTTTGGCGCTTTGTACACGATAAACAGCGGGGGATGCGACAGAGTAAGGGCCCTGCAAATAAGCCTCCTTGCACGCCAAGAGGGCGATTGGGTCAGGGGAATACGGGCGGACTTTGATGTGGCCTTTTAGGCCCTGGGCATCGTAGACGATACCCAAATCAATCAAATCAGAGGGGGGTTGATGACCGCTCACCACTCCCCCTTCAGTCATGGCCAAGATTAGGCCGCTGGGTGATCCTTGATCAAACGCTTTACGGTTGGCGAAATTTGCGCACCAACGCCAGACCAATAATTTAAACGGTCTTGAGAAAGGCGCATTGCCTGCTCTTTTTCCGAAGCTTGGGGATTAAAGTAACCCAAACGCTCGATGAAATTCGAGTCGCGACGATTGCGTTTGTCGGTAGCAACGATGCTAAAAAAAGGGCGCTTTTTAGAACCGCCGCGGGCAAGTCGAATGACGACCATAGGTATTTCCTTAAAATCAAATAATTACAAAATGGCTGGCTGAATCGTCTTCACTCAATAAGGTTTTTTGACCAATAAGTGTGATGACCACAGAAAACCTCATATTCTAGACGAAATACCCCAAAAACTCCATCACTCTACAAAAGATTATCGACTGTGACCAATAAAAATACATATAAATCAGAGACTTATATAAAAAATCCCGGGCTAGAGGTCTCACAGACTAAGAGAAGGCTAATAAGGCTCATCAGCTCAACCCCCTTTTTATTGATTGGTTGCGCCAACATAGTGCCCCCATGCCCTGGGAAAACGACCCCACCCTATTCCGAACTGGTTGGCACTCAATGGGAACTAAATCGCTGGAATATGCCACCAAACAGTATGGGTGAGGTTCGCCTTCGCACGATGCCCAGTGATGGTGGACCAAAAATTAGTTTGCAATTTAGCCAGAGTCGAATGAGTGGCTATAGTGGCTGCAATCGCTTCACTGCACAAATCCTCGAGGATCCTCGAGGATTTGAGATCAACCAGATCGCCGCGACTCGCATGGCCTGCGCTTCCAATCGCGAGGATATTGAACGCGATTTCTTATATTTACTGAGGGATTACCGAAGCATTGCACGGGATGGAAATTATTTACTTATCATTGGACCCAACCGCGAAGTATTAGGCTTTAACTTAATCCAACGAACCAACCCATGAGCACCCCATTTCGGTCCAAATTACGATTTTCTGCGCTGGGACTTTTTCTTCCAGGAACTGGATTGAACTGCTTTTATTTACTCGGTATCAAAAGTTTTTGGGGATGGATCCAGTTTGCATCCCTAATAGCAGGCATTCTGGGTTTTATGCTCCTAAATACAAGCCCAGAATCTTCTGCGGCTGCCTGGGTGTTAATTGTTCTTGGATTTATTGCCTTAGAGGCCAGTTGGTTAAGCACGATTGTGTTTGGATTACGTCCCGATGAAAAATGGGATGCGCAATTTAATACTTCATTTCAAGGTAAACAAAAAACGCAATCGGGTTGGCCTGTCGTAATTTGCGTAATCCTCTCGTTAGTGATTGGCGCAGGGGTCATGATGAGCTTTCTGGCTATTGGCTTTGAACAATTCTTCATCTACCAAATTGAAGAGGCCAAAAAGCTCAGCCAATAAGTTGAGCTTAGATCGAGGCAGTTAACTCAGGTACAAGAGTAAACAAATCACCAACGAGTCCGTAGTCGGCGACACCAAAAATTGGTGCATCTGGATCTTTGTTAATCGCCACAATGACTTTGGAGTCTTTCATGCCAGCAAGATGCTGAATTGCTCCAGAGATACCCACTGCAATATAAAGCTGAGGAGCTACAATTTTCCCAGTTTGACCCACTTGATAATCATTAGGTACATAACCTGCATCCACTGCAGCACGGGAAGCGCCGAGAGCAGCGCCAAGCTTGTCTGCTAATGGCTCAATCAACTCCTTGTATTTCTCGGCAGAGCCAAGCCCACGACCCCCAGAAACAATAATTTTTGCAGCCGACAACTCAGGACGGTCTGATTTGGTTAACTCGCGACCAACGAATTGACTTGCGGCAAATGGCTGTACCGGAGAAATTGATTCGATAGAGCATGATCCGCTAGTCCCAGCAGGATCAAAATTCGTGGTTCGTACCGTAATCACTTTTTTAGAGTCAATCGTTTGAACCGTCGCAATTGCGTTACCCGCATAAATGGGCCGCTCAAATTGATCGGCAGACACCACCTTAGTGATATCGGAAAGCTGAGCAACGTCCAGCTTCGCCGCAACCCGGGGCATCACACTCTTACCGTGTGCCGTAGCGGGCGCTAAAAAATAGTCATAGTTTGGGGCTAGGGCAAGAATTTGCTCCGCAACTGCCTCCGGTAGCTGGTTGGCAAAATGCGGTGCATTGGCATAAAGAACCTTTCCAATCCCCTCAATCTTGCTGGCTTCTTGGACTATCGTATCCACATCATGGCCCACCACCAAAATATCAACCACATTAGCGCATTGCTTAGCAGCGCTTACTGCATGATGCGTGGCCATTTTTAATGATTGCTGATCGTGCTCAGCGAGAACCAGTGCAGCCATTACAGTACCTTTGCTTCGTTTTTTAACTTATCAATCAAAGTTGCCACATCCGGCACTTTGATACCTGCTGAGCGCTTTGGTGGCTCCTCGACCCGA
>JBDLUB010000176.1:0-3224 GCA_039805525.1 Pseudomonadota bacterium
TAAAAGCCGTTGTGCAGTAATGATTGAGCAAAAGGAATAAAGAGGAAAACATGACGATCCGAGTTGCAATTAATGGATATGGCCGGATTGGCCGGATGGTATTGCGCGCTCTCTATGAAGAGGTGATGTTGCAGAATAAAAAACGCGATATCCAAATTGTCGCCATTAATGCGATGGGCGATATTGATATCAACGCACATCTCACCCAATATGACTCGGCCCACGGTCGTTTTCCTGGCACGGTAACTGTGGATGGCGATTACATGGTGGTCAATGGCGATCGGATTCGGATGTACTCGACCCGCAATCCCCTTGAAACCCCATGGGGCAAAGAGGGCGTTGATTTGGTTCTCGAGTGCTCTGGTAAGTTCACCTCCAAAGAAAAAGCCATGGTCCATATTCAGCAGGGTGCCAAGAAGGTCTTAATCTCGGCTCCTGGTGAAAAGGATGTGGATGCCACGATTGTGTATGGCGTCAATGAGAAGATCTTAAAACCCACCGATGTAGTGGTCTCTAATGCAAGTTGCACCACGAATTGCTTGGCGCCGCTGGTCAAGCCGCTACTGGAGAAGATTGGAATTGAATCTGGCCTCATGACCACGATTCATGCGTTTACCAATGATCAAGTACTCACTGATGTCTATCACAAGGATAAGCGTCGAGCGCGTTCAGCCGTGAGCAGTATGATCCCTACTAAAACTGGTGCTGCAAAAGCAGTTGGTTTGGTGCTACCAGAGCTTGCTGGCCGCTTTGATGGTTTTGCGATGCGCGTACCTACCATCAATGTCTCGGTCGTTGACCTCACCTTTATTGCCAAGCGTCCTACCTCGGTGGATGAAGTTCATCAAATACTGAAGGCGGCTAGTGAGCATGAGCTCAAAGGCATTTTGGGCTTTAATACCTTGCCTTTGGTATCCATCGACTTTAATCACGATCCACGACCCAGTATTTATGATGCTTCACAAACTCGCGTCTCGAGCGATGGCAAGTTAGTCAAGGTCCTGGCGTGGTACGACAACGAATGGGGCTACTCCGTGCAAATGCTCAATGCAGCAGAAGCGCTGATGGCGGTATAAGGCATTGGCCAGCCGACCCTCCTCTACCCGAAAGCAAGACCCCGACTCGGCCTTGGTTGACGATATTCGTCTGCTTGGGCGGATTCTAGGGGATGTAATTCGTGAACAAGAGGGCCTTGCAATATTCAATTTGATTGAGCAGATTCGGGTCTTATCGGTCCGCTTTCATCGCCATGGTGATGAAAATGCCAATAAAGAGCTCAAGAAACTCTTAAAGGGACTAAGTGCTGATGATTCAGTCAAGGTCATTCGAGCCTTTACCTACTTTAGTCACTTGGCAAATTTGGCAGAGGATCGTCATCAATTGCGACGTCAAGCCGCCCAAGAACGTATCGCCAGCCAACAGCCGGGTAGTATTGATTTAGCCTTAGAACGAATACATGGGGCGGGCATCAGTAAAGCTACTATTGTTAAGACCCTTGCCGATAGTTATTTATCGCCTGTATTGACCGCGCACCCAACTGAGGTACAACGCAAAAGTATTTTGGATGCAGAGCGTAATATTGCGCAATTATTGCTAACTCGTGATCAGATCAAAGATCGGGCGAAAGCATATCAGCTCAAAAAAGATCTGTTATGTGAGCGTGAGCTTGCGGACAATGAATTACAAATTAAAGCACGCGTGATTCAGCTATGGCAAACCCGTTTATTACGCTATACCAAACTGAAGGTTGCTGACGAAATTGAAAATGCCTTGAGTTATTACGAGGCTACTTTCTTGCGGGAGATCCCTAAGCTCTACGCAGAACTGGAAGACCGGCTGGGGCAGCCGCACATCGCATCCTTTTTACGGATGGGTCAATGGACCGGGGGCGATCGGGACGGTAATCCCAATGTTACTGCCCAAACCTTGGAATATGCCCTAAAACGGCAGGCCGAGATGATATTGCGGCATTACCTAACCGAAGTGCATTATCTGGGCACGGAGCTCTCTCTGTCCGCATTCTTGGTAGGCTTTCCAAAGGCCATGCAAGCCTTAGCGAATCGTTCCCCCGATGAGAACGAGCATCGCATGGATGAGCCCTATCGGAGAGCCTTAACCGGGATTTACTCGCGACTCGCTGCCACACTCAAAGACTTAACTGGGGGGGATGCAGCGCGACACGCCGTACCACCCCAAAATCCGTATCAAAGCGCAAAAGAATTTTTGGACGATTTGCAAGTGATTGAAGAATCCCTACGCTCTCATTCTGCAGAGGCGCTCATTAATCAGCGTTTACGGGCTCTCATCCGCGCTGTCGAAGTCTTTGGATTTCATTTGGCGACTGTGGACTTGCGCCAGAGCTCGGATCAGCATGAGGCGGTATTGCAAGAGCTGCTAGCTGTTGCCAGAATTGAGGACAACTACCAAGGTTTAGATGAAGCTGCAAAACAAGCCTTATTAATTCGCTTACTCAATGAAGCAAGACCGCTGCAGGTGGTAGGGGCAGAGTATTCCCCGCACACGATGAGTGAGCTCGCCATTTTTGCCCTTGCTAAACGCCTACGTGAGCGTTTTGGTGTGGATGCGATACGCCACTACATCATTAGCCATACCGAGACCGTCAGCGATTTGCTAGAAGTGATGCTACTGCAAAAGGAGCTCGGTCTAATGCATGGCACCTTGGATTCGAAGGCGCGTATTGATCTCATTACCGTGCCCTTATTTGAAACCATTGAAGATCTTCGCAACGCAGCACCCATCATGCGTGACTTCTATGCCTTGCCAGGCATTGCCAATTTAGTAAAACGGTCGGGTGCCGAGCAAGACATTATGTTGGGCTATTCCGATAGTAATAAAGATGGCGGGATCTTCACCAGCAACTGGGAGCTGTATTGCGCTGAGATTGCCCTGGTGGAGCTCTTTGAGCGCTTAGCCAATAGTCACAATATTCAGCTACGCTTATTTCATGGGCGCGGTGGAACAGTAGGGCGTGGTGGTGGCCCTAGTTATGAAGCCATTCTGGCACAGCCACCAGGGACTGTTCGAGGTCAAATTCGCTTGACGGAGCAGGGTGAGGTGATTGGTTCTAAATACGCCAACCCAGCAATCGGTCGACAAAATTTAGAGGCATTAATTGCGGCCACTCTTGAGGCAACACTTTTACAGCCAACCAAGCCCGCAACACCCTTATTCCTAAAAACTGCTGCCCAGATTTCAGAGTCCAG
>JBDLUB010000177.1:0-3223 GCA_039805525.1 Pseudomonadota bacterium
TAGATAAGCAGGCAAAGGGTCTGTGGGTTCGTGATCTTCCAGCCAATCCTTGGGATGGATTGCGACTCGTTGGAAGTTTATTGCGTTAGAGTATCAACTATGTCAAATGAGAAGAACCAGAGTATTGAGCAAATGATGTTGACCATTGGTCAGCAAGCACGCCTTGCCTCAAGGGCGATGGCTAGGGCTACTTCTCAACAAAAGAACCGGGCACTAAGTAATATTGCAGAGGCGGTTCGACGGGATGTCGCAAAGATTCTGGCGGCCAATGCGCGTGATTTGGAGCGAGCTAAAGCCGCCGGTCATGATGCCGCATTTGTGGATCGCTTAACCATGACCGAGAAATCGATTGAGACCATGGCCTTGGGGCTAGAGCAAATCATCACCTTGGAGGATCCAATCGGCCAGATTACCCCCTTTAAACAGCAACCCTCTGGTATTTTGATTGGGCAAATGCGCGTACCACTAGGTGTGATTGGCATTATTTATGAGTCCCGCCCCAATGTCACGATTGATGCTGCTGCACTGTGCTTAAAGTCGGGGAATGCCGTCATTTTGCGCGGCGGCTCTGAGGCGATTGATTCGAATACATTCTTAGCTGGATTAATTCAGGAGGGGCTGGCTGCCGCTCAATTGCCAGCCAATGCCGTGCAAGTTGTACAAACTACGGATCGTACGGCGGTTGGAAAAATGATCACCATGACCGAGTACATTGATGTGATTGTGCCGCGCGGTGGTAAGAGCTTGATTGCGCGCTTGATGCAAGATGGTCGAGTACCAATGATCAAACATCTCGATGGAATTTGCCATACCTTTGTCGACGAGGCTGCTGATGTTAATTTAGCGATAAAGGTCTGTGATAACGCCAAGACACAGCGCTATGCTCCTTGCAATGCGATGGAGACTCTACTCGTTCATGGCAAGATCGCAGCTCAGGTTTTACCCAAGCTTTGCCGAATTTATCAAGATAAGGGCGTGGAGTTGCGGGTAGATATAAAAACACGTTCATTGCTTGAATCAAATCAATTTACTAACTTGGTCGATGCGACTGAGGAAGATTGGCGCACCGAATATTTAGCACCAATTTTATCGATCAAGATTGTTGAGAGTCTTGATGAGGCGATGGATCATATTGAGCATTATGGAAGTAAGCACACGGACGCGATCATTACCCAAAATCAAGAGCATGCCAATCGTTTCTTGCGAGAAGTCGATAGTGCGAGTGTGATGGTCAATACCAGCACTCGGTTTGCAGATGGCTTTGAGTATGGTTTGGGTGCCGAGATTGGGATCTCCAACGATAAGTTGCATGCGCGCGGCCCCGTTGGCCTTGAGGGACTGACTTCACTCAAGTATGTAGTGATGGGCCACGGTGAAATACGTCAGTAATATTAATAAAGAGACTCTATGTTTGATGGTTATCTTTGGGCAAAAACCCTTCATATTGTTTTAATTGCCTCTTGGTTTGCAGGACTTTTTTATTTGCCGCGCATCTTTGTAAATCTTGCACAAGAAACTAATGAGGTCGCCTATGCTCGTTTAATCGGGATGGCACAGCGGCTCTATCGCTTTATGACCATCCTGATGATGCCAGCGGTCGCTTTGGGACTCATTTTATGGTTGTACTACGGCGTTGGCCGAGCTTCCATCTGGATGCATGTGAAAGTGTTATTGGTGCTTATTGTGATTGGCTACCATTTGCAATGTAAGCGCTTACTGAAGCAATTTGTTCAAAAGCAAAATACTAAAAGCCATGTTTGGTTCCGATGGTTTAATGAGGTACCAGTCTTACTCATGTTGGTAGTTACTGCTCTTGTAGTTATTAAGCCCAACTGATCTCTATTGTGAAATTTTTTATTGTTTGTCCGGGCGGGCTTGAAGCAGTTTTAGCGCAGGAACTCCAGGAGATTGTTGCTCGACCTGAGGTAAAAATATTGGGGCGATCATCGGTTGACCCAGCCCCTTCAAGTCTAACGGGCGGAATAGGGGCTGAAGGACCATTGGCCTTAGCGATGGCAATGAATCTGCATTCACGGATTGCCAGTCGTGTTTTACTGAAGATGGCTGACGGACCCTATAAATCCGAGGATGACCTTTATCACCAAGCAAAAGCCATTGGCTGGGAAGATTGGTTTTCCTCTAATCAAACGCTTCGGGTCGATATCACGGCGCAACGATCGCCACTAAAGAGTTTGAACTTTGCTACTTTGCGAATCAAAGATGCAATTGTTGATCGTTTACGTGAACAAACGAGCGGTCGCCCAAATATTGATACGGTTAATCCTGATGTGCGGATCCAGGTTCACTTAACGCAACAACACGCGACCATCTATCTCGATACCTCAGGTGAGCCGTTGTTCAAGCGCGGGTGGCGGGAGGAAAAGGGTGAAGCGCCCCTTAAAGAGAATCTCGCTGCTGGGATTTTGCGATTGACTAATTGGCAAGCCTCGATGCCTCTTTATGATCCGATGTGCGGTAGTGGTACCTTTTTGATAGAGGCTGCCCAGATAGCTTTTCATATTCCAGCGGGTGCACTACGAGCGCGCATACTTGGCTCATCCGATCAAAATATAGCTGTATCGTGGAAGCCATCGGTTGTGCAAACTGGCTTTGGCTTTTTGCGACTTAAGCCCTTTTTGAGTTCCTTGGAGAAAAAGAACTGGCAAACACTTTGCGATGCTGCGAAGACAGAAATGCATCGGTATCAGAAAGACACTATTGCAATTAGTGGCAGTGATATCAACGAGAAAATGATTGCGATGTGTAAGGCTAATTGGCAACGTGCGCAGTTGCCTGGATTGCCAGTGGTTCGACAATTAGATGCAATCGCGATTAGGCCCAACGTTGATTTAACCGAAGGGCAAATGGGAGTGATGGTATTTAATCCGCCTTATGGAGAGCGTCTAGCCATCAAGGGTGGTGATTCCGATCGACCCCATGCCTTTGGCGGTAGCAAGGCCGCATACATGCAAAAACGACGTACGAGCCGAGAGCCTTTAGTGAAAGAGCCGATTGATTCGAAGTTTGCAATGCTACTCGATCAGTTTAGTAAGCAACTGAAAGACCATTTTGCGGGTTGGGAGATCTTTGTTCTCACTGCAGACATGGGCTTACCGGGCCATTTGCGCATGAAAGAGTCAAAGCGCACTCCATTGTTTAATGGCCCATTGGAATGCAGACTTTTCAAGTTTGAGATTCGGGGGCGAAGTGATACCCAGAAATC
>JBDLUB010000178.1:0-3219 GCA_039805525.1 Pseudomonadota bacterium
CAAGGATCGGAGAAATTAAAGTTAGTAATAGGCCGCTACTTATCCAATGTGCAATCGTTTTGGCTAGCACTACGAGAGGCAGTGGAAGGGCGGTTAAGGCAATTTGATCCAAAGACCCATCGATAAAATCCTCTGAAAAAATTTTGTGAAGCGATAACATGGCCGCCAGTAGGGCGGCAATCCAAAGGATTCCCGGCGCAATTTGCATCAAGAGGTTTTGCTCTGGCCCAATACCCAGTGGAAAAAGACTCGCCACTACAGCAAAGAAGATGAGGGCAGCAAGACTATCACTTTTGCGGCGAAGCGCGAGACGTAGGTCGCGCGCAATCACACCTTGGAAGATTGTAAATCCGGAAGCACTTTGGCTCATAGTTCCAATCGAATTACACAAGGTTCGCTATCGATCTGTAGCTCTTGATGGCTACTGAGTGCCACGATTCCTCCATGATTGACATGGTTGATTAATAAGCTTTGTAGCGCAAGGTTTGCTTCTCGATCCAGGGCATTAAATGGTTCATCCAAAACCCAAATGGATTTTGGATGTGGCAAGCGTAGGCGACTAAGTGCGATACGTTGCTTTTGACCTTGCGATAGGGTGCGAATAAAACGATGGGCTTGGCGATCTAAACCCGCTGCGCGCAGAGCGAACATAGCCTCATCATCAGAGACCGATTGACCGCCTAGTAATGCCAATGACATTAGATTCTCGATTGCGCTGAAGTCTGGCTTCAAGGCGGGGATGTGCCCAAGATAAATCAGCTCACTATGAAATTGATCTCGGTCCTCAGTGATTGGATCCGATCCCCAAAAAACTTGACCAGCATGGGGTAATAGTAGGCCACAAAGAATACGTAGGAGACTGGATTTACCTGAACCATTATCTCCAGAGATGCGCAGAATAGACCCTGGTTTGATTTCAAGATGGAGATCTTCAAATAAGGTACGACCTCCGCGCACGCATGAAATGGACTCAAGCCGTAACGATTTAGACATGCGTACTCATTCTTTAGGGATGCTGCCTAACATTAACAGTTGTTTGGTGAACGAGCCACTATCGCTTGGGCGCATCGTCCACAAATCCAGCTGAATTTTTGGGTTATAGGGATCCACATAGATGCCATTCTTTCGTAATTCATAATGCAAATGGGGGCCGGTGGAACGACCAGTCGAGCCAACGTAGCCGATCTCCATGCCGCGCCGAATATTATTGCCGACGACTAATTCATTATTGTAATTACTCAAGTGGGCGTAATAGGTTCGATAGTTGCCTGGATGGTCAATGATGATGAGTTTGCCGTACGCTCCGCTGTAACCAAGAAAAGCCACTTTCCCATTCGCTACGCTAAATACTGGCGTACCAGTTGGCGCTGCATAGTCAATCCCCATATGAGTTCGATAGCGTCGGTCTTTACCTTGGGCTTGTAGATTATTGGGATTGGTTCGGGAGCGAATTGGAACCTGTCCAACGCCCCGCGAGATCCGTCGATAGCTCAGAGGATTGGTCCAAAAGCTACGTTCAATGGAGTCACCGCTGGCGGTAAAGAATGATCCCGGAATATCATCACGATCCAACCAAAACGCATCGGCTAGCACTTGATTGGTTGCGGGATTCAAAATCTCGACTGCCCAAATTTGTGCCCAGCGATCCCGGGTACCAAAATCAACGATGACGCGCACTTGCTTTGGGCTGTTTCCAAGTGAGGCAGAGTCATCTGGATAAAGTTGCTTCACGATCGAGTTGAGTTCCCAGGCAAGCTCAACTGGTAACTTATCCCCTAAACGTTGGGGTTCATAGAGAACCTCTTGCAAGGGAATAAATAGCTCTGTCCAAAACTGCATTTGACCAACAAGGTTTTCTTCTTGAACGAGGTATCCCCCAAACCCCGAGGCAGTAAAAGTCAAAATCTGAGATTTCTCATTCCTACTTGGCCCATTCATGATGCTAAGTGACTCAAGGCGTCCACGTTTTCCGAAAGCAACGACATAAGGGATGCATGGACCACTTACGGAGTCGAAGAACCGACCCGTTTGATTCTTGAAGTACTCTAAAAACTCAGGATCGTTTATTCCAATTCGGCTGGGAAGATTGCCCTCTCGAAATCCTCGCTTTAGACAGCCGCGTTGGACCTGAAAATCAGGCACCGCATCGAACTGACTGTACTCTTCGGTGCCGGGATCAGTGAGTTGCTGATTTTGCTCTGCAGCCGATTTGCTTTGCAAGCCCGAGCTACCACCACCTACTTTACCTTGCGCTCGTTGATTAACCTGAATCCCTTTTTGGGGAGCAAGCACTTTTTTGTTAGCGGGATTCGATTTGGTGTTTTCATTGGATTGAGACAGCGCGATCTGACTGCAAAGTATCAGACCAATTCCAAGACATACTTTGCCCAAAAGGGCCAAAGATCGAACACTGAATCGAGAGGTATGGGTTTGATACACACCTCAATTATCCAATATCATGAGAGGTAATCGAGTCATTTATGCCGTAGTGCAACAATTTTGCATCTAAAAACTGAGTATGATCAGGCATTGACTTCAAGGGAGCGGTAATCGATGCAAGCCGTGATGATTCGTTTGATGACCGCAGCCTGTGTATTTAGCATCCCTTCCTCGCAGGCGTTGGCCAAGAGCTGCTCAGAACAGCTGGCCCCACAAAACACCGCCCGCCCAGGGTCCAAGCCGGTGAGTTATGACGATTGTGTCAAACAAGCTCGCATCGATTGTGAGCGGACTGCACGAGATCGTAAATTAATCGATGTGGCCAAAGAGAGTTTTATGAAACGGTGTCTGGCTGAATCTATCGGCAAATAATCGCTACAATCGTTTTCTTTGATTGGTTAACCAAGAAGAGGAAAAAATGCCGATTATTGAATCCGTTCAAGTGGCTAGCGTGCCGGTTCCCTTAGATGTTGTGACATCGTTTGCAACACGGACCGTGAGTGAGCGTCATTACTGCATCGTCAAAGTACGTAGTAAAGATGGTCATGAAGGGGTGGGTTTTTGCTACGTTGGTTCAGCTGCAGGCAGTATCGCCAAAGTGGCCATTGAGCAATTATTGGCTCCTAAATTGATTGGGCAGAATAGCCATCGTAGCGAAGGTCTGTGGTCCGAGATGTATGCTGAATCCATTTTGCAAGGCCGCTCTGGCTCTGTGATGCGTGGTATCTCGATTCTGGACACTGCAATTTGGGATCTCAATGCCCGCTCAGTTGGTTTACC
>JBDLUB010000179.1:0-3165 GCA_039805525.1 Pseudomonadota bacterium
AAGCAATCAAGCAGGTTCATCATGCGCTCTACGACCTGAATTGCCGTCTTGCCAACGTCACCCGAGTTTTTGTTTGCTTTGCTATCCATATCAATGATTGTAATGAGTTTTTACAGCATTGCGTATTATGAAATCTAATAGTAAATCAACGCAGGCAATTCAACAACCGAGAGGCGAATGAAATGTTTATGGAAAGGCCCGCACACAATCAGCAATGAGTTTAGGGCCTTGATAGATCAGTCCAGTATAGATTTGCACCAAACTAGCGCCTGCATCCAGTTTCTGTTTGACGTTCTCACCAGACAGGATGCCGCCAACGCCAATAATGGGAATACGGTTATGAAGTACCTGAAATAAATCATAGATCGTTTGATTAGAACGAGCCAAGACAGGCAAACCTGAGAGACCACCCGTTTCATGACTATGCTCGAGCTCCTCTACACCGGTGCGTGCAATGGTGGTATTGGTGGCAATCACTGCATCGATCTCAAACTCAATTAAAAGGTCGGCAATTAACTTGAGGTCCGCCGCCTCGAGATCGGGTGCAATCTTTAAAAAGAGTGGCTTGTGCACGCCCAACTGATTGCTTAAATCCTCACGGGTTTGATGAAGCGCTTGTAATAACTGGCGCAACATCGCTTCGCCTTGAAGATCGCGCAAGTTTTTAGTATTCGGTGAAGAGATGTTAGCCGTGATGTAGCTTGCCACTGGATACACCTTGCGCATGCAGGTGATGTAGTCATTGGCAGCATCTTCGATGGGTGTAATGGCATTCTTACCAATATTAAGACCAATCACACCACCTTCTTGATAAAAACGAGAGCGCTTGACACGTTCAATGCAGGCATCCACTCCATCGTTATTAAAGCCCATACGATTAATCAAGGCGTGCGCGCTTGGTAGACGAAACATCCGCGGCTTGGGATTGCCTGGCTGTGGCAGGGGGGTCACCGTGCCAATTTCTAAGAACCCAAAACCAAGGCTAGCAAGTGCGTCAATATGTTTGCCATCTTTATCTAAGCCGGCAGCCAAACCCACTGGATTACGAAATCGCAACCCGCAGAGCTCAACCGGCTTGATGATGGGCTTGCCAATCAGGGCCTTCAGAAGTCCGCAGCGCTCTAAACGATCAAGTTGTGCGAATGAGAAATCATGAGCCTCTTCGGGATCCATTGAGAACAGCAGGGGACGAACAAGCGGGTAGGTATTAATCATCAGTAAGCTGATGCGGCAACAAGCGTTGCCACTGATCGTTGATCAATCCCTCAAGTGGTTGAAATTTAATCTTGTATGACATTTTAGGGCTTTGTGCAATGTAGTAGCCTAAATATAAATAAGGTAAACCTAGTTTTCGAACCTGATCAATCTGCCACAAGACACTATAGGTGCCATAGCTCGTGCCTGCTTGACTGGAATCATAAAAGGTGTAGACCGATGAGATTCCTTGTTCTAAGACATCAATCATGCTCACCATCCGCAAGCGCCCGGGATGTGGGTCATTCGGGCCATCTCGAAACTCCACCATGCGCGAGTTGACCCGGCTTTGCAATAAAAACTGTGTGTACTGTTCCTGGTTGTCGTGCTCCATCAAACTAGAGTGATGACGGGTCGATTGATACTGCTGATAGAGTCCATAGTGCTCGTCACTAAAGGCAAGGCTTAAGACCTGAGTCTGTAATCCAGCGTGTTTTTGCCAAGTGCGGCGTTGGCTACGATTGGGAGCAAAGGAGGCCACTGGAATGCGTGTTGCGATACAGGCTTTGCAATGATCGCAATAGGGTCGATAGGTATAGGAGCCACTGCGACGAAAACCTGCATTTACTAAATTGCTATAAACATCGGCGCCGATGGAATGCGTAGGAGTAGCAACTTGCGAGCGGGCAATTTGGTTGGGAATGTAGCTACACGGATAAGGCGCTGTAGCATAAAACTGAATCGCAGTAATCGGTAGTTCGTGGACGCGGCTCATCGCAGGTATCTCTCTAGAATGAACTTATCCATTACCCATTTTTCTTGAGTTGGAGTAGATACCGCACGCTCGATATGCCCTAGAAATTCAGAGCGACTAATGGGTAAGGCTCCCAAAGAGCGAAGGTGGGCGGTCTCTTGTTGGCAATCAATGAAGGTCACTCCATGATCGTAGCACCATGCGCACAAGGCTGCTAAAGCAAGCTTGGAAGAGTCGCGAACCCTAGAAAACATTGACTCGCCAAACACCATCGCCCCAAAGGAGACGCAATATAGGCCACCAATGGCGTGGTGATTTTGCTCCAGGGTGATGCAATGAGCATGACCTTGCTCATGCAATGCCGTGTATGCATCCATGATTTCATGGGTAATCCACGTGCCATCTTGGCCCTGGCGTTCGGTGGTAGCGCAGGCGCGCATCACCCCCGGAAAATCATGATCTACCCGCAATGACATACTTGGATCATCCAAACATGCGCGGATTGTTTTACGTAATGACTGGCTAATTTTGAGATTCGCGGGCCTGAGAGTCATGCGTGGGTCAGGCGACCACCACAAGACTGGCTGATGATCAGAGTACCAGGGAAAAATACCGCTGCGGTAAGCGCGTTCTAACTGTCCAGGATAGATTCGCTCACTCACTGCTAATAACCCCGGTACCTCTGGGTCGGGATCGGGCTGAGTGAGCGGATTAGGAAATGGATCACTTGGGCCAAGCCACGGGATGGTGCTCATAATCGGTGATGCAACTTATTCAATACGCTCACCAGGCAAGATATCGCGCGAACGCGTGCGGCCCTGCAAAATCAAGCCGCCACGAAGATCCTCAAAATACCATTGCAAGGTTTGTTTCACCGTCGGAAAGGCAAGCTCCGACCAAGGGATCTGCGCTTCGGTAAATAAGCCAACCTCTAAACTCTCAATACCTGCTTCAAAATGGGGTGAGCGCATCTTAGCCAAATAAAACAAGTGAACTTGCTCAACGTGTGCGACATTCAGAAGCGAGAAGAGGGGGCCAATATCAACCTGCGCACCTGCCTCCTCCAGGGTTTCGCGGACAGCGCCGTGCTCAGTGCTTTCACCAACCTCGAGGAAGCCCGCTGGCAAAGTCCAGTAACCATGCCGAGGCGCAATCGCGCGTCGACAGAGCAGAACTTGGTTCTCCCAAATGGGTATGGTGCCAACTACATTGCGTGG
>JBDLUB010000180.1:0-3144 GCA_039805525.1 Pseudomonadota bacterium
CTTTGTCTAATTCAATGACGTAGACGTTGTGACGTTCACGCATGCAGCAAAGTCCTAGGCCACCTTGGCGGCTGGTTTGCAATCGCTGCACATGAACATGCTTTGATTCAGCAGTCGTTTGAATGTGCCCAATGCCCTTGGCTTATGAAGACCGCATTTATTACAACTCATGGTCCCCATGGCGTGCGATCCTCCGAAAGGCGATCCACTTTCTTTGGATTTGTATCGCAAACCATCGAGGTTGATTTTCGTTGTTTCATCTCTGCTCATTTTTGTATTGTCGTCACATATGGCGAGCGTGAAAAATTGGTCTATGACGGATGAAGGGCAATGTCAAAGGTGTGGCGAGGGTGGTGTGTCTTGTTGGCGACTCGCAGTCCTCGAGCCTAAGGTTCTTGCATACGGAATAGTCACATCGTTAGGTGTAAGCCCTAGTTATATTTCTCTTTCATGCGCAAGGCTTCAATTTATATTGCATCTCCAAGGAGATATTGTTCTCTGCTCATCACTTTAAGGATGCCAAGATGCGAATCAAAAACGGTTTAATCGTGACAGCTGTTTCAATGTTGTTAGGCGGAGCAAGTCTTTCCGCTCATGCCCAAACTCAAGGGGTGAGTTCGAACGAGATTTTGATTGGCAGTATCCAAGATTTGTCCGGTCCTTTGGCTGGATTTAGCAAAATGGCTGCGGCTGGCATGCAAATGCGTGTGGACGAAATCAATGCCAAGGGCGGCATCAATGGACGCAAACTCAAAGTGATTGTCGAAGACTCAGCCTACAACCCAACCAAGGCAGTTCAAGTCGCGCAAAAGCTGGTCAACCAAGACAAAGTGTTTGTGGTGGCCGGCTCAATTGGTACGGTGGTCAACAACGCTGCCATGCCCGTTCAGTTTGAAAAAAATGTGATGAACTTTGCGCCGCTCACGGGCGCGCGAGACATGTTTGAGCCTGTCAATAAATTGAAGTTTGCAATTTTGGATGACTACTATGGCTCGATGAAAGAGCATGCGCCGGTGCTCTACAAAAAGGTCAATGCTAAAAAAGCCTGCATCTTGCATCAAGACGATGAGTTTGGTTTGGAGGTCGCCCGTGGCGTGACTGACGGACTGAAATCCATCAACGTGCCCATCAGTGAGACAACGACTTACAAGCGTGGTGCCACTGATTTTTCTTCACAGATCGTGAAGCTGAAGGCAGCTAATTGCGACTTCGTTGGTATGGGTACTCTCATTCGTGAAACACCTGGTGCTATTGCTGAAGCACGTAAAACAGGTTTCAACCCAACATTCATGGGCTCGATTGGTGCCTACACAGAGCTCGTTCCTATGCTGGGTAAAGAAGCTGTGAACGGTTTTTACGCAGTCTACTCAGCCGCCATTCCATACGCTGATTCAAGCAACGAAAACGTTCGTACTTGGGCTGCTAACTACAAAGCGAAATACAGCTCCGACCCACAGTTGTTCTCACTGTATGGCTACTGGATCATCGAGTTGCTCAGCCGCGGCATGGAAAAAGCCGGCGCCAATTTGACAACCGAGAGTTTGGCCAAGGCATTTGAAACCATGGGTCCGCAGGGTAACAACCTGAGCGTGCCTACGGTCCAATTTACAGATAAGAACCATCTCGGCTCTAGTTTCTCTGCCATTGCACAAATCCAAAATGGCCGTTGGGTTGAAGTGAAGTAATTTATTAACGACCTTGGGTTACCAGGAGCCTTTGATAAAGGCTCCTGGCTAAAGCCTGTTTTATCTTTATGAATGAGCGCCATGTTGCAACTGATTTTTGGTGGCATTTCTCTGGGGTGTATTTATGGTCTCATCGCCCTAGGCTTTGTACTCATCTACAAAGCGACCGAAACAATTAGTTTTGCTCAGGGTGAGCTCATGATGGTGGGCGCGTTTGGCGCCTTGCTGTTGACGAAGTCTCTTGGTTTTACATATGGCTTTGCGGTGGTGACCGCAGTTGCTGCGCTGGCTCTAATTGGACTGATGTTGGAGCGCATGGTCATACGCCCCGTTCTAGGTCAAACATCTTTGGCAATTGTGTTGATCACGCTAGGGCTTGGGTATGTGGCTCGAGGTTTGATTGCTATGGTGCCCGATATTGGGACTGAGACACACACATTGCAAGTACCTTATGCTGGGCAAGTGCTGGATGTGGGCGGTGCTGTGATTTCTTATGACCATTTGATGGTCATTGGCTCAACGATTCTCGTGAGCTTATTTTTGTATGTCATGTTTCGCTTCAGCAAAGTTGGTATTGCGATGAGAGCGACGTCGCAAAACCAACTTGCAGCCTATTACATGGGCATACCCGTGAAACGTATCAATAGCTTGGTCTGGAGCATGGCTGCAGCGCTTGCGTGTCTTGCTGGCATTTTGCTTGCCCCGATCACCTTCATTCACGTCAACATGGGCTTCATTGGCCTCAAAGCTTTACCCGCGGCTGTCGTGGGTGGTTTTACAAGTTTGCCTGGTGCTATTTTGGGCGGCATCATCATTGGACTGGTTGAGGCCTTTTCTGGCTTTTATTTGCCAGAGGGTTTCAAGGAGGTCTCCGCTTACGTTGTGATGCTTTTGGTGTTGCTCTTATATCCAGAAGGATTGTTGGGCGAACGCACGCGCAAGAAAGTTTAAGCATGAGATTTATTTTTAAAACCAGCTACGCGCAAGACATCAATGTCGTGAAGCACGAGGGTCAGGCCTTTTGGTACAGCTTCTTGCTGTTGAGTTTGGCTTTGTGTCCGCTCGTCGTGAGCGAATTTTGGATGGCACAAATCAACATCATCCTGATTTATTCATTGGTTGGCTTTGGCACCATGATCCTCTTGGGCTACACAGGACAGTTGTCATTTGGGCATGCCGCTTTTTTTGGATTGGGAGCATTTGTTCAAGCCTTCTTTACCAATCAAGGATGGCCCTTCTTTGCTGCGCTGAGCCTTTCCATTCTTGTCAACGTGATGCTTGGGGCTTTGATTGCGCTTCCTGCCTTGCGCGTGAAAGGAATTTTTTTAGGTGTTGCCACCTTGGCGCTTGGTCTCATTGTCGAGGAGGTTTTCGTCAAATGGGAGGCCTTTACCAATGGCACATCAGGCTTGGCCGTGAAACCTGCGCAGATATTTGGAGTTGTATTCAATACCCAAGT
>JBDLUB010000181.1:0-3086 GCA_039805525.1 Pseudomonadota bacterium
CAAACGGAATCGGGTGTCATCCGTTTTTGTTTTGCCAAACAAGAGTCAACACTGAAGACCGCACTGCTTCGTTTACAAGCCTTAGCAGCATAATCAATACCGATAAGAGAGCCATGATGAAAAAATCCATGATTGATGTATATAGCTGGGCGACCCCCAACGGTCATAAGATCCATATCATGATGGAAGAGTGCGGCTATCGCTTAGATCGCGATTGGCGTGCCATTCCGATTGATATTGGTAAGGGGGATCAATTTAAACCCGCTTTTCTGAAAATCAGTCCCAACAATAAGATCCCGGCAATCGTAGATCCCGATGGCCCCGATGGCAAACCGATTCATCTGTTTGAATCCGGCGCTATCTTGCTCTATCTCGCCAATAAAACGGGGCGCTTCTTGCCGAAATCGATTCGCGGTAAATACGAGACCATGGAATGGCTGATGTTTCAGATGGGTGGCTTGGGACCAATGCTGGGTCAGAATCATCATTTCCGCTTATACGCACCCCAAAAAATTGATTACGCGATTGAGCGCTATACCAATGAAGCAAAACGCTTGTATGGCGTTTTGGATGAACGCCTAAAGAACCATAAGTTCATCGTTGGTAATGAATATACGATTGCCGACATTGCGATCTATCCATGGACACGACGCTGGGATAAACAAGGGATGGATCTGAAGGACTACCCAAACTTCAAACGCTGGTTTGAAATGATTGGTGCACGACCCGCAGTGCAGCGCGGCGTTGAGGTCTTAACGACCTTACGTAAGCCCGAGATGGATCCCAAGGAAAAGGAGCAGTTGTTCGGTGCAACTCAATATCAACGCAGGAAGCAAGCAAAATGACCATCACCTCGATTGGAATCATTGGCGCTGGCACAATGGGCAACGGGATCGCTCAAGTGGCCGCAAGCGCTGGGTATGATGTCGTATTACTGGATGTTAGTGATGCGGCGCTCGAAAAAGGCTTAGCAGCACTGAATAATAGCCTTGATCGCCTGATCAAAAAAGAAGTGATTAGTGCTGAGCAAAAGTCCCAAACCTTGGCGCGGATTAAAACAAGCACTCAATATGCCGACCTTGCTCCAGTCTCTTTAGTCATTGAGGCTGCTACCGAGAATCAAGCCATTAAAGAATCAATCTTGCAGCAAGTGGATCGGGTGGTTAGCAAGGACACCATTATTGCGAGCAATACCTCGTCCATCTCGATTACGCATCTGGGTTCACTTCACTCACGACCAGAACGTTTTATTGGGATTCATTTTTTCAATCCCCCACCCCTCATGGCCCTTATCGAGGTCATCATGGGCAAGCAAACGAGTCCTGAGACGCTAAAGGCTGTGCTAGAGATGGCCACACGTATGGGCAAGGAGCCTATTACTGTCCAAAGCTCACCTGGCTTTGTCGTCAATCGCATCCTTTTGCCAATGATTAATGAAGCCTTCTTTGTCTTACACGAAGGAATTGCTAGCCCCGAAGATATTGATACTGGCATGAAACTTGGCTGCAACCACCCCATTGGCCCCTTAGCATTGGCCGACCTGATTGGTTTAGACACTTGCCTAGCGATCATGGAGGTGTATCACAAAGAATTTAAGAATGATAAATATCGTCCATCACCCTTACTGATTGATTTGGTTGCCAAGGGTCATCTAGGACGCAAGACTGGACGCGGAGTATATGCCTACGACAAAAAGTGAGCTGCCACCGATTGTGCGGATCCTCGGGTACGCGGGCCTCATTCCATTTATTGGACTGGCGTTCATGGTACAGCTTGCCGATAGCCCCAACGACCTCATCGCTCTTGAGTCATTGGTCGCTTATGGTGCAGTGATCGTCTCGTTTTTGGGGGCTTTGCACTGGGGCGCCTGCTTTAAGACAATCAGTACTTCAACTCAGAATCGCTGGCTTGATCACAGTGTTTGGATTTGGGGGATCATGCCAGCACTCATTGCGTGGTTGGCGATTCATATCTTTATTCCACTGGCGCTGTTGTTACTCGCAGCTACTTTGATCGTGCAGCGCGCAATTGATCAACGCACTTACGCGTACTATTTTGAGAACACTCAAATGGCTAATGCGTTCTTACGCATGCGCACCCATTTAACAGTTGTAGCTACGGTGTGTTTAATCTGGGCAGGTCTAACCAGTTTGATTCGTAATTACTAATCGAGTTTTTCTGATGCTAGTGCTTTTGGTGAGCAGCCGCAATGATCTTCTCGGTGTATGCAATCGCTAGTGCCGATAGTACAAACGTTACATGAATCATGGTTTGCCAAAGTAAGGTTTTCTCATCGTAGGAGGAGGCGTTGATAAACGTCTTTAGTAAATGAATCGAAGAGATCCCAATAATCGCAGTAGCCAGCTTGACCTTTAGCACCCCAGCGTTGACATGCGAGAGCCACTCGGGTTGATCGGGATGATCATGAAGATCCAAGCGTGAGACAAAGGTCTCCCAGCCACCCACAATCACCATCACCAAGAGATTAGAGATCATCACGACATCAATCAGCCCCAAGACGATCAGCATCAACGCGGTCTCGGTCATCTCATTGGTTCCCATCATCGTGATGAGATGAATCAACTCTAACCAGAACTGCCAAACGTAGACGCCTTGGGCAACAATGAGGCCGATATAAAGAGGGGCCTGTAGCCAACGGGACATAAAGATCCAACGTGGCAAGGGGCGTAATTTCTTTTCGATTAAGAATTCTTTGTTTTCACTCATGGCTGACATTTTAGCGAAGTTTGCGTCATGACCATGACGTTAGGACTTCCTTAAAAGTGCGAGAATATTAAAGCCATGCCTAGCCTATTTGACTCCAAACCCATTGCGCCATTAGCCGAGGCCTTACGCCCCAAAACCATCGATGAAGTGATTGGTCAGGCGCACTTATTGGGGCCCGGCAAACCACTACGCTTAGCATTTGAAAGTGGTCAACCGCATTCGATGATTTTGTGGGGGCCGCCTGGAGTTGGCAAAACCACGATTGCTCGATTATCCGCACAAGCTTTTCATCACTCCTTCATCGCGATCTCTGCTGTCCTAGCAGGTGTTAAAGAAATCCGGGAGGCGATTGAGCAGGC
>JBDLUB010000182.1:0-3872 GCA_039805525.1 Pseudomonadota bacterium
GGCTTTATGTTTGCCCCCAATCATCACCCCGCCATGAAAAACGTGGTTCCGGTCCGCAAGGACCTAGGGGTGCGCACCATCTTTAATATTTTGGGACCCCTCACCAATCCCGCCAAAGCGCCCAATATTGTGATGGGCGTATTTCATCCAGAGCTAGTGGCTACTCAAGCAAAAGTATTACAACTTATGGGCGCCGAACATGCCCTAGTAGTCCACGGTAATGACGGCTTAGATGAGATCACGCTCTCGGGCCCCACCATGGTCGCTGAACTGCGCAATGGGCAAATCAATGAGTACAAAATTAAGCCCAGTGATTTTGGGATTGCTCACGCTTCCATGGACTCTCTAAAGGTTGCTGATGCACAAGAATCCAAAGCCATCATTTTGAACATCATGAACAATCAATCAGGGCCTGCACGTGATATTGTGTGCCTCAATGCAGGCGCCACCCTCTACGCTGCTAATGTCTCTCCATCGATTGCCGAGGGTATCGAGTTGGCCAACAGCACAATTGCTTCTGGCAAAGCAAAACAGAAGCTTGAAGCATTTGTTGCCTTAACGCAAAGTCTTGCCTCATGAGCGATATTCTGAGTCGTATTCTGGAGACTAAGCGACATGAGGTTATGGCTGCACAACGTTTGATTTCCAGCGGTGAGATCTTAAAAGAGGCTCTCCAAGCTAATTCTGATCCAAATACGAAGGTGCGTGGCTTTGCCCAAGGATTGATAAGCTCCGTCAGCAATCAAAAACCGGGCATCATTGCTGAAATCAAAAAAGCGAGCCCCAGTAAGGGAGTACTTCGTGAGCACTTTGTGCCACATGACATTGCGCAAAGTTATGCCGCGCATGGCGCGACCTGCTTATCGGTTCTCACCGATCGGGATTACTTCATGGGTTCGCCTCAGTATCTCAAAGAAGCCCGGGCTGCATGCTCTTTGCCGGTGATTCGTAAGGACTTCATCATTGACCCTTATCAGGTCTATGAAGCGCGCGCTATGGGTGCTGATGCAATCCTTTTAATTGTCGCGGCGCTTGAGTTATCGCAAATGCAAGAGCTCGAAGCGTGTGCGATCGAGAACCAGCTCGATGTTTTGGTGGAAGTTCATGATGGTGTGGAATTAGAAGCCGCCCTTGAACTTCAAACACCCCTAGTGGGTATCAATAACCGCAACCTCAAAACCTTTGAGGTCAGCTTACAAACCACCCTCGATCTACTGCCAGCTATTCCTAAAGACAAACTCGTCATCACGGAGTCCGGGATTCTCAATGCCAACGATGTCAAGCGGATGCAAGGCGCAGGGGTCAATGCATTTTTAATTGGTGAAGCCTTTATGCGCGCTGAGCACCCAGGCAAAGCACTCGCAGAATTATTTGCTTGAGTTAGACGTTAAATAAGAAGTTCAAGACGTCGCCATCCTTGACGATGTATTCCTTACCTTCGGCGCGCATCTTACCCGCTTCCTTCGCACCCTGCTCGCCTTTGTATTGAATGTAATCGTCATAGGCAATGGTTTGTGCTCGAATAAAGCCGCGCTCGAAATCAGTATGGATGACACCCGCGGCTTGCGGTGCGGTATCGCCAATATGAATGGTCCAAGCACGCACCTCTTTCACACCTGCCGTGAAATAGGTTTGTAAGCCTAATAAGCTATAGCCCGCCCGAATTACCCGATTAAGACCTGGTTCGCTCATCCCCAGATCGGCCAAGAACTCGGCCTTGTCAGCATCCTCTAAATCAGCAATCTCAGCCTCAATGGCAGCGCACACCGCAACCACGGGGGCATTCTCTTTCGCAGCATGTTGCTTGACCGCTTCAAGATGGGGGTTGCTCTCAAACCCATCTTCTTTCACGTTCGCGACATACATCGCTGGTTTAGCCGTAATTAAACAAAACGGCTTGAGAAGTGCCAGATCCTCCTTGCTCAAACTCAATGCGCGCACCGGCAGAGCTTGATCGAGCTGGGCCTGTACTTTGGTAAGCACCGCAACCAAGGCGGCCGCTTCTTTGTCGTTACCCGATTTAGCGGCCTTGGAATAGCGTTGTAGGGCCTTCTCAACAGTGCCTAAATCAGCCAGAGCTAATTCGGTATCAATCACTCCAATGTCTGTAATCGGGTCAACCTTACCACTGACATGCACCACATTGGCATCTTCAAAGCAACGCACAACATGGGTAATCGCATCGGTCTCCCGAATATTGGCCAAAAATTGATTACCGAGGCCCTCTCCTTTGGAGGCGCCAGCTACCAGTCCAGCAATATCGACAAACTCGACCGTGGCGGGCACGATTCGTTCAGGACTCACAATCTGCGCTAAGGCAGCCAAACGGGGATCCGGGACCTCGACCATGCCCACATTCGGCTCAATGGTGCAAAAGGGATAATTTTCGGCTGCAATCCCTGCTTTGGTGAGGGCATTAAACAGGGTGGATTTGCCCACATTCGGTAGGCCAACGATTCCGCATTTGAGTGACATGCCTCCATTGTAAATGCGCTTGATTCGCTATCATCTTGGTATGCGTTCCCAAAGCCCATCTAATTCTGCCCAGCACACCAATACCCAATATGACTTTGCGGTCGTTGGAGGCGGCATTGTGGGTAAGGCAAGTGCTCTGGCCATGGCGCAATTGGGCTACTCCGTAGTCAATATTGCACCCGATTTGCATCGGACAATTACTCTTGAGCCATCCTTTGGGCAACGAATCTATGCACTCTCACCGAGTACCAAACATCTTTTATCCGAACTAAACATTTGGGATGGCATAGACCAGACTCGCATCCAAGCAGTTCGCGATATGCGAATCTATGGCGATCGTGGGCAAAAGCATGATCAACTGCATTTCTCAGCCTTTGAAGCCGGTCGACCGGAACTCGCCTGGATTGCTGAGTCCGATTTGATTGAAGCCACCCTAACTCAGGCGATTCGGTTCAGTAAGAACCTGCAAAGTATCGAGGCCAGTGTTGACGAGGTTCGGTTTGAGCCTCATACATCTCCAACGCTTTCATTGAGCAATGGTCAAACCATCCAAGCCAAACTGGTGATCGCAGCCGATGGCTCGAACTCTCCTCTGCGCAAATCCGTTGGCGTCGGTCGGTTGGAATTGAAATCGATCAACATTCTTATGACCAGCATGCAGTGGTTGCCAACTTTACCTGCTCGATTGCCCATCGTGAGACCGCCTACCAGTGGTTCTTGCCTAGTGGCGACATCTTAGCCATGCTGCCATTGCCGCAGCAACAGGTTTCGATGGTATGGTCAACGCAAAACGAGCATGCCAACTATTTATTACAACTGGATAGCCAGGCATGGGCAAACCAATTTGGGCAAGAAGTGAAGGATCAACTCGGTGAGCTACAACTGCAATCCACACCAGCAAGCTTTCCTCTGCGACGCATCAAGGCGCATCGCCTGATTGGTCCAGACTACGATCCTAAATTAATCTTGGTTGGTGATTCTGCACATGTGATGCACCCATTGGCTGGACAGGGGCTTAATCTAGGCTTACGGGATGTGGCAAGCCTGCTTCACATCATGAAGCACAAAGAGTCCTATCGGGATGTGGATGATCGCATTTTGCTGCGTCGCTATGAGCGCGAGCGTGAAGGAGATACCACCTCACTTTTATGGTTGACGGACCGCTTAAAGAAATTATTTGCGGCACAAAGCCCTATTGAAAAAGGTTTACGCAACTGGGGTTTAGGTATGGTTAATCGAAGTCATATGATTAAGCGCCAACTGATTGAGCGCGCACTAGGAGAACAGTTACATGGGTAAATTGATTCAGTACTTAGGTCTGGCGATCATCTTAGTCAGCTTTTTTGGTTCGGTCGATGCCATGTCAGAAAAACAAGTTCGTGCCGAGCTACAAAAAC
>JBDLUB010000183.1:0-3081 GCA_039805525.1 Pseudomonadota bacterium
GTAAACATCTCGGTTGGGATGCCGAGCGCCCGCTGAACAATACCGGAGTAGAAATCTACATTCGGATAGAGCTTGCGACCCACAAAGTAATCATCCTCAAGCGCAATCTTCTCAAGGGTCATCGCAAGTTTAAAGAGTGGATCGTTCTCTAATCCAAGCTCTTTAAGAACCTCATGACAGGTCTCGCGCATGAGCTTAGCGCGGGGATCAAAATTCTTATAGACGCGGTGACCAAAACCCATCAGACGAACGTTGGAGTTTTTATCTTTCACTTGGGCAATAAATTCACCGATCTTCTCGACGCCACCACTAGCCTGAATGGAGCTCAACATCTCAAGGCAGGCTTCATTAGCGCCGCCATGGGCAGGACCCCAAAGGCAAGCAATCCCCGCAGAGATAGCTGCAAACGGATTAGTCCCCGAGGACCCAGCCAAGCGAACGGTAGAGGTCGAGGCATTTTGCTCATGATCGGCGTGCAAGATGAAGATACGATCGAGTGCACGAACCAAGACCGGATTGACTTTATAAGGCTCGCATGGCGTTGCAAACATCATGCGCATGAAGTTTGCCGTGTAAGACAGATTGTTGTCGGGGTACATAAACGGTTGACCAATCGAGTACTTATACGACATGGCCACCAAGGTTGGCATCTTGGCAATCAACCGAATTTGGGCAATCTCGCGCGCTTTAGCATCACCATAATCAATTTCATCATGGTAGAAAGCGGCCATGGCACCGACCAAGCCGGTTAAAACGGCCATGGGGTGTGCATCACGCCGGAATCCTCGCAAGAAGAACTGCATTTGCTCGTGCACCATGGTGTGATGCATCACCATGTCTTGGAACTCACGATTCTGCTTCTGATTGGGCAATTCGCCATTAATTAAGAGTTGGCAAACTTCTAGGAAGTCACATTTAGTAGCTAATTCTTCAATGGGGTAACCACGATAGAGCAATTCGCCTTTATCGCCATCAATGAAGGTGATCTTTGAGCTGCAAGAGGCGGTCGATAAAAAGCCCGGGTCGTAAGTGAACTTTCCAGTTTGACCATAGAGCTTACGAATATCAATTACATCGGGACCTTGGGTACCCTTATAGATTGGCAGCTCGATGTCGGGCGTACCGTCTGAGAAAGAAAGTTTGGCTTTGATGTTCGATTCAATCATGGTTTATTTCCAATCTGTCAATGCAACTCAATTATCGTTGACGCAACATACCCAATACCGCTCGAGCAGGCTCAGAATCCATCGCGGGATTTAACTCTTTGCGAGCCAACAACAAATCCAGCAAATCATTGTCATCCAATTGCAAGAGCGCGGATAACGCCCTACCCTGCTCATCATTTAGTTCATGAGCGTATCGATGAAAGAAACGCTCCAGAATTAAATCGTTTTCCAACAAACCGCGTCGCGCTGCACTGCGAAGCTGATAAATCTGCTTAGCGTCAAGGCTCATACCGCCCGACGCACCATCAATTCTTTAATCTTGCCAATCGCTTTCGTTGGATTGAGATGCTTTGGACAAACGTCAACGCAGTTCATGATGGTATGGCAACGGAACAAGCGATACGGATCTTCCAAATTATCTAAACGCTCAGCGGTTGCTTGATCACGGCTATCGGCAATAAATCGATAGGCTTGAAGTAGGCCAGCAGGTCCAACAAATTTATCGGGGTTCCACCAAAACGATGGGCACGAGGTTGAGCACGACGCACACAGAATGCACTCATACAAACCATCAAGCTCCTCACGCTCTGCTGGACTTTGCAAACGCTCTTTCTCAGGCGGCGGCATGTCGTTAATCAAGTAAGGCTTGATCGAGAGGTATTGCTTAAAGAACAAAGTCATGTCAACAATGAGATCGCGCACCACTGGCAGTCCTGGTAATGGACGCAAAGTAATCTTCTGGGGTAAGGAACGCATATTGGTTAGACATGCAAGGCCATTCTTACCATTGATGTTCATGGCATCAGAGCCACAAACGCCCTCACGGCAGGAACGACGATACGAAATGCTCTCATCTTGTTTTTTAAGCGAGATCAGGGCATCTAAAAGCATGCGCTCACCCTTGAGCTCCAACTCATAGCGCTGCATCCGAGGAGCCTGATCAACGTCTGGGTCGTAACGATAGATTTCAAAGATACGGGTATCACTCATAGTCTTTATCCATGTATTAGAACGTACGCTCTTTGGGTGGAACCGACTCCACTGTCAGAGGTTTAAGTTGCACTGGCTTGTAATCCAACTGATTGCCTTCGTACCACAGGGTATGTTTCATCCAATTGGCATCATCACGCTTGGGATAATCATCATGAGCATGCGCACCACGACTCTCTTTACGAGCGGCTGCAGAAATCATGGTGGAGTTCGCCGTCTGAATTAAGTTGTCAATTTCTAGCGCTTCAATCCGCGCAGTATTGAAGATCTTTGATTTATCTTTCACCCAGAGGTGTTTCGCACGCTCGGTGAGCTCTGCCATCTTGCGCACACCCTCATCAAGCAACTCTTGATTGCGGAACACGCCTGCATAGGTTTGCATAGTCTTGCGAATATCGTTTGCAAGATCTTGCGCATACTCACCTGAGCTGCTGTTATCAAGCTTGGCAATGCGCTCGAGCGTGAACTCACCAGCATCGGCAGGCAAAGGTTTGTGCTCGCGGGCTTTCAGATTGGCCTGCACGACGTGATTGCCTGCAGCACGACCAAAGACCAATAAATCTAATAGCGAATTGGTTCCCAGACGATTTGCACCATGCACTGATACGCACGAGCACTCGCCAATCGCGTAGAGGCCGTTCACAATCGTATTGGGATTGCCATTCTTCGGAACCACCACTTGGCCATGAATATTCGTGGGAATACCACCCATTTGATAATGAATCGTTGGCACCACAGGAATGGGTTCTTTGGTCACATCCACGTTCGCAAAGTTCATACCAATTTCGTAGACCGAGGGTAAGCGCTTCATGATGGTCTCTGCACCAATGTGCGTGAGATCCAACACCACGTAATCACCATCTGGACCACAACCGCGGCCTTCTTTGATTTCTTGATCCATCGAGCGCGATACAAAATCGCGTGG
>JBDLUB010000184.1:0-3081 GCA_039805525.1 Pseudomonadota bacterium
CGATCCTGAACATCCTGCGGTGTGGTGCAAAATGAGGTAGTGACATGCGTCTGAAAACCAGGCAGTACCGATTGATCCAGATACTCTGCAATCGCCTGGCGATAAGACTCTGCAGTCTCTTGCCAGTTTGTGCCACTGTCTAAGTTCGGCACTGGTGACAATACATAAAAGGTGTCATGACCAGCAGGCGCAAGACTCGGATCGGTCGCGGTTGGCCGATGTAAATAGAGACTGAAATCCTTCGCCAGCACTTTGCGTTTGAAGATATCTTCCAGCAACTCGCGGTAGCGCTTGCCCAGCAAAATCATATGGTGGGGGACATCATGGTATTGCCGATTGGTTCCAAAATACCAAACAAACAAACTCATTGAATATTTACTACGCGCTACTTTCTTATCGGTCCAAACCCTGCGATGCTGCGGTTCAATCAGTTTCTGGTAGGTCCAGGCGGCATCAGCATTCGAGACCACGATATCGGCTGGCACAAAATTACCGTCTGATAGCGTAATACCAACGGCTTTACCATCACGCACTTCAATGCGCTTCACTTCCTGATTACATTGAACATCCACCCCCAAATCGGCCAATAAACGAACTAAGCCCTTAATCAGGGAGCCGGTACCGCCCATGGCTGAGAACACGCCGTGCTTGCGCTCCAAAGAATTAATGAGCGAGTACACCGCCGTTACCGAAAAGGGATTGCCGCCAATTAATAATGGATGAAAACTCATCACTTGGCGTAACTTGTCGTTCTTCAAATGTCTTGCAACCAGTGTGTAGATGCTCTCCCAGGCCTTCATCTTCACCATGGATGGGAATGCCTCGAATAAATCACTTAGGGAGTCAAAGGCAACATTGCTGAGTTCTTCAAAGCCCAGTTGATAGCATTTCTCGGCCTCAGCTAGAAAACGATCATAGCCCGGCAAGTCTGCTGGACTAAACTTAGCAACCTCATCACGCATGCGCGCCAGATCGCCTGTGTAATCAAAATGGCTGCCGTCATCAAACCGAATCCGATAAAACGGATCCATTAGCCGCAGATCGACATCATTCTCAAGTTTCTCACCGCATAGCTCCCATAACTCCTCGAGCAAAAAGGGAGCTGTAATAATGGTAGGTCCAGCATCAAAGGTATAACCATCGCGCTCATGTACATAAGCGCGCCCACCGGGCTTATCAAGCTTCTCGAATACCTTAACGCGGTAGCCCTTATGAGAAAGCCGAATCGCTGCGGCTAAGCCACCAAAACCACTCCCAATCACCACCGCAATCGGGCGGTCATCACTGGGCAGATAGGTTCGTTTGAGCATGACTTCCTAATTTAGAAAAAAATGGCGCCACGAAGGACGCCATAAGTACCGGTTACATCATTCCTTACTTCATCGCAACAGTATTGCCCTTCTCTGCAGGCTTTGGTGCAACCCGCGGTGCGGGCGTGCCTGTTAAGAATGGGTAATCCTTGAGCATCGAAACTCCATACAGTGGCTTATAGGCTCCTTGGTGGCAGGTTGCGCAATTCGCTTTTGCCACATCACCCTCAGGTCCCAAACGATGGGCCGGGAATACATTAGTAATCGGCACCATGTAGTTGTTATTAATGTCACGCGCCATCCGAATGCCATACCATGCGGTCATCCGCTGCGGTGGACTTTGTGACCACTCAGGCATCGCGCGCGTGTTATGGCAATACGCACAATTAACACCCAATGAGGTCGACATATGCACCATCAAGCCAAAGACTTTCTCGGTATCCTGAATGCTGTTCTTATTACCAGTGGGTAAAGCCGTTGGTCCATTCATGCGAATGTTTTCAGCTTTAAGCAAATAAGGGGTAAATGGGTCATAGGGCAAATCACTCCCGCCCACTGATTGTGAGGGGGTATTTTGGCCATTCTTACCGGTTAAAAATCCACTACCTTGGGGCTTAGCAGGATCGGTAAACCAAACGTTTTGTGGAATGTTGTTACCACGGTGGCAGGTATAGCAGGTCACCCCGGTATCTGCGACGTGTGATTTC
Organism: Pseudomonadota bacterium; assembly: GCA_039805525.1. Lineage (GTDB taxonomy): Bacteria > Pseudomonadota > Gammaproteobacteria > Burkholderiales > Burkholderiaceae > Polynucleobacter. The sequence goes on from JBDLUB010000184.1 coordinate 2,018, forward strand.
CACTCTACGTTAATGCGCTGGGTCATCTGGATCATCTTGCGCGAGACAATTTTTGTGTAATTCGAGTCTTCTGCAAAATTTGCGACATTATGGCAATACGCACAGCCTTGCTCAGGAGCAACCCAGCTGGTCATTGCCACCATGAAGTTGGTGAACTGAGCCACACTGAGGTTTCCTAAGACCTTGACGTTCTTATAAACAGCGCCCGCTTTTGGGCCATCCGCATCCGCGGGGATTGCTGCAGGCACTTGATTTTTCTCAGCTTGAGCATCTAAGGTACGTGGGTTGTACACCATTGCCATGCCAGTGCCACGAAATCCATTTTGCACAGATTCTATGGGCGGGCGTTCACACGCCGTCAGAAATAGTGTGCTACCAATAAGAGCTGTAATGCTCAATATGCGTTGAATTGAGTTCATGATTGCTCCTTATTTCGCGACAGGTGGTGGTGGCACGAATGTTGCTGCTGGATCAACCGTGGGGATGCTATAGACGTCGGGGTATGCTGGTGCAACCCCATGCTTCACAGCCCACAAGTACCAGTTATCAACCACAGTACCCGTTAATAAAATTCCAATACCGCCGGTGAGTGGCACTAGCACAGCAAACCACCAGGCCCAACGGTGGATGGACTCCATCGTGGCATTAAAGCCCATGGTCCATCTCCAAAATAGTCCGGCACGCTCCGATGCAGTACCACGATCCACAATTTGTTCAATCTCACGCTCGCCACCATAGCGACCAACCGCTAAGATGGTTGCGCCGTGCATTGCAAATAGCAACGCTGATCCATAGAGGAATGCAATGGAGAGCATGTGGAATGGGTTGTAAAACAAATTACCGTAACGTAAAGAGAACGCGGCGGTCCAATCCAAGTGCGAGAAGATGCCAAAGGGAACGCCCTCGCTCCAACTGCCCACTAATAATGGTCTAAAGAATCCCAAGACCAGGAACAGCCAAATTGCAGATAAGAAGGCCCAAGCAATATGCGTACCCATACCGAGCGCAACTGCGCGTCGGTAGGTTCGCCACCACCATAACAGTACCGATGCAGTTAAGAATGC
>JBDLUB010000185.1:0-3058 GCA_039805525.1 Pseudomonadota bacterium
AGCGGCTGGTTTAGGAGTTGCTTGCGTAGCAGATTTGGGTATGCTGTTCGCTGTTACTGATGTTGTGCCACTGCCACCGGGCTTGAAAGCTAACATTCGTAGAAGCGCCATTGCAAACCCAGCTTGCTCATCGGGAGCTAATGACAAATCGGCCCGGCTGGTTATGGCAATCTGATAAAAGAGTTGGGTCTCTTCGGGAGTAAATGCTTTAGCAAGTCTACGAATCTCATTTGCCTCTGGCCAATCGTCTAATACAGAGTCAGGCACGATCTGGGCGGTCGCTATTTTGTGTAAGAGACTGGCTAGATCTTGCAGTGCTAAGGAGAAGGACATGCTGCGCAAGCCCATCTCTTCCGCAATGTCGTTTAGAGTTTTGCCGTCTTTATTCTGGAGGGCATCCAAGATCTTGATGAGATAGGTCTCATCAATTGTGCCCAACATGGTGCGGACTGCGGCCTCTGTGACCGGTCCTGCGGCATAGGCGATGGCTTGGTCGGTAAGCGATAGCGCATCGCGCATTGATCCCTGGGCGGCTTTTGCAATCACCCGCAGAGCATTGGGCTCAGCGCTGACCGACTCCGACCCCAGAATCTGCTGCAGGTGTTCTACGATCAGAGGGACTGGCATTTGCTTGAGATTGAACTGCAAGCAGCGAGAGAGGACAGTGACCGGTACCTTTTGGGGATCGGTGGTTGCCAGAATGAACTTCACATGGGGTGGCGGCTCTTCCAAGGTCTTGAGCATGGCATTAAAGGCATGCGTGGAGAGCATATGCACCTCGTCGATCATGTAGACCTTAAAGCGAGCACTGCTGGGTGCATAGGCAGCTTTCTCTAATAAAGAGACCATCTCATCCACACCACGATTGCTCGCCGCATCCATTTCGATGTAATCGACAAAACGTCCGGCATCAATCTCGGTGCAGGCTTGGCATTGGCCACATGGTTGTGAGGTCATTTGCCCTTTACCATCCACTCCTGTGCAATTGAGGGCTTTGGCCATGATGCGCGAGATCGTGGTCTTACCTACTCCACGGGTGCCGGTGAATAACCATGCATGGTGTAAGCGGCCTTGATCTAAGGCGTGGGTTAAGGCTTTAACTACGTGATCCTGACCTACCAGTTCAGTGAAGGTTTTGGGGCGCCATTTACGAGCCAGTGCAAGTGCAGTCATGGGCTCAATTCTAACAAGGCTACAATGAGAACGGACGGGCCTCCTCGCATGGTGGCTTGGCAACCTGGTCAGGTCGGGAACGAAGCAGCCATACCCAAATACTATCAGTGCCGAGGGTCGGGCTCGTCCTTATTTCCTAGTAATACAAAGAAATTGATCGTTTAGCTATTTGCCAAATAATCCAAGAAATACCCCGAACAAACTTTTGAAGGTCAAATAGGCAATTCCCAGGATTGTGATTGCCATGAGTAAGCGAGAACCAAACTCAATGCGGAATATTTTGGCTCGATTGTGAGTGAGTTCGATTAAAAACACCATTTTGAATACTCGACCTTTTGGATTTAATAATCACTAGGTTATTAGCATGCATTTGGTTTGTGAAGAAGGTTTGGCCTAAACGCTTGTAATCAAAATGGAAGCATTTAGAACGTATTACTTGATTATTCACTGAGCTTTTGCGAAGCGCTTAAGGTCTGCATACTCTTCAGGAAATATCTCCCCGATTTCGCGGTAGATCACTTTGTTGTTCTTATCCAAAATGATAAGAATTGGTATGCCTTTGACCTTCCCCATTGATTTTTGCAGTTCTGGAGTCATCATGGCTGCTGGGAATGTGTACTTATTGTTTTCCATGTACTGCTTGGCAAGCAATGGGTTCTTATCAATGGAGATGGTGATGACATTGAGTGAATTAGGCGGCAGCTCTTTGTAGAGTTTTTCTAAATAGGCATTTTGCTTCTTACAAAATGGGCACCAGGTGGCCCAGATCTGGATTAAGGTGTTCTTGGTGTTGTTGGCCGGTATGGCATACGGCGTGCCATTCAGTGTTTGCAGTTGCCCCAACTCAATGGTTTGACCAACTGTCAGTGCCAAAGCCATACTCGGCAGGAGCATGAGGCACACGAATAGAAGTCTGATGATTTTCATATCCTAATGCTAACTGAAGTGCTTAAGATCTGGGGCTGATATGCAACCTTGTTGACTTAGCTAGAACTGGCTCATATAGTGAGCCTTTTGCAGCCCATGCTATGACCTATTTTGTTATGGGAGATTGCTAATGAGCGATATGGAGCGCTTGCACAAGATTAAGTACATGATCCAGAATCGGGGCTGCGTGCCGATTGAGGATTTCTTAAATGGCTTAGAGATCTCGCGCGCAACCTTCAAACGCGATCTTGACTACCTACGAGATCGTATGAACGCACCAATTGTCTACGACCGCACTATGGGCGGCTATCGCTTTGATAAACCTAATGCTGGCAATAAGTTTGAATTACCTGGCTTGTGGTTCTCTGAAAAAGAGGCGACTGCCCTCGTTCTCATGCAACATCTCTTATCCAATCTGGACACGAATGGCTTATTGAGTCCGCACATTGCCCCACTCATGAACATCATCGATGGAATTTTGGGTCAGTCTGAGATCTCTGCTAAAGAGTTGCGCAAACGTATTAAGGTGTTTGGTATGTCAGCCCGTAAGAATGTGCTCGAGAACTTTGAAGAGGTCGGCATCTCACTCCTAAAGCGCCAGCGCTTACATCTGTCCTATTACTCCAAGGGTAAGAATGAATCAACCGAGCGTGATGTATCACCGCAGCGCTTAATTTTCTATCGGGACAACTGGTACCTCGATGCGTATTGCCATCTACGCAAAGGCCTGCGAAGTTTTGCAATGGATGGGATTCAATCAGCACGAGTTCTCGATGAAAAGGCGCTTGAGGTTCCTGAGAAAGAATTACAAGAGAACTTTGCTGAGAGTTATGGCATCTTCTCTGGCAAAGCTACACAACGCGCCAAATTACGCTTTACCCCTGAGAAAGCCCGCTGGGTTGCTGCAGAGACCTGGCATGGCCAGCAAGTAAGTAGCTTCGATAAAGAAGGCAATTAC
>JBDLUB010000186.1:0-3033 GCA_039805525.1 Pseudomonadota bacterium
GACGCACCAAGGCAGGCAATGCGGGTTGATCAAAATTGAGCTGGACTGCAAAATCATAGAACTCATCGCGACCCCAGTAGGACTTGGAATTATCGGGATGTATGACATCCAAGTCGATCGTACGAGCAGCCAGTGATTGATTTTTCAAAAGATCAACAATATTGCCAAAGTCAGAAGCCTCTGCATTTCGCTCAATCGTTTCATAGTCAGCCGCCATCAAAACACCCCCCTCCAGAATGCTGACCTTTTGGGTACGAAAGAAGAACTCTGCCAATCTCAGTTCGTAAGGGTCTGGGTTCTCACCCAATATATGCCGAAGGAAAATTTGGGTGAGCTGACCTACAAATAACGGTGGAACATCGACTCCCGTGCCCTGAAACAAACTCATGTAAAAGTGCTCAAGGGAGCTTGCGGCTAATAATTTGGCTCGATATCGAAACCAAATTTCATAGTTAGCCTGCACGTCGTTGTCTGCGATTTTCTGAATCTCAGCTTGGCTAATTTCTTCGCGTGGTGAATTCAATAGGCGCTCATGAATAGCACGCTCCTGGGTGCAGGACTGTGGGATTAGACTCAGCTCTGGGCGAGCAAGATAGGTTCTAAGAAAGTCATCGGTCACCACTAGATGGTGATCTGAATTTACTTTTAATGTGTCAAAACCGCTGGTGGACCAATAGTTAGGCATCGCTCTTAAGGTTGTGTGTGCATCATTAATAGGGTCATTCCGGCATTGCCCTCTTTAAACAATTTAAAGTGTTTCTTTAAAGCAGGTCGGCGCTTGATCACATCTCGATATAAGTCGGATTGATGCCGAAGATCCTCACCGTGATAATACTCGCTCACACGATCAGCAAAATAATTATGCTCTAAAGCTTCGCGAACCTTTTTACGAATATTGCCGCCCTTCCCGCTCGAGCCATAACCATGAATCACAACCAAGGCCCGAATGTGGGCCTCACTGGCAGCTCGAATGTAATGCGTTAGCTGATCAAGGGCTTCATCGCTCGTGGGGCTATCCAGCTCTAGGTTAATTACATCAGTATCGGAGTGCGCAAGCGGTGCAATTGACGTATTACAAAATGGACATTCGCCGGTGACGGGACGGGCATTCCCACAAACCGAACATTCGTAGGAATAACTCATGCTTACTTAACGGCTTTATAGACGCCCATCTCTTCTAGCAGTTCATGAATCAAATCCAACCGTAGACGAGGACTTTCTTGCTCTAAGAAAAATTGTTTCTGGCCAGGGCTTAATTGCAAGAGCTCACACCAGCGATTGGCGACCCAGCCACATTCGTTAAAGCGATAGGGCTTACTGAAGGGCAGCTCCTTCCCAAGGGCAGCGCCCTGCTCTTTAAAGGACTGGATCACTTTACCCAGTACTGTAGAAGTCATTTTGAGATCCTCAGGGACCTCCATGAAAGCATCCTCTTCGATGAAATCAACCTCGGCAACAATCAAGCCATTACGTTTGGTTTCACTGGTTTTCACGCGAAAGCGCTGTTCCCCTTGGCATTGAATCATGAATAGACTGGGCTGCACCGGATCAAATTCCTTAATCCGAGCATAGGTTCCGACTGCATTAAAACCAACCTCTTGACCTGGCATGCGCACTTCGTCGCCACTATTCAGAGTGACAACACCAAAGCCCGAGCCCTCGCGTACGCACTGTTTGACCATATCGAGGTAGCGCACCTCAAAGATTTTGAGCAGCATGACGCCATCAGGGAATAAAGTGGTTCCCAATGGAAATAGCGGAATGGTTTGGGTATGGGTGTGAATCGACATTGGATTAGGTCACTGGAGAAGGAATGACTAACGCAGACATTGGTAAATGTAAATCATTGGAAATTTGTCATTATGAGTGGTGCGCGCCTCTGAAATGCGGGCGACAGAATTTCCATTCTTTTTACACTCTTTAGTCGCCAGCTCTTGCGCCTCAATCTCTTTGGCGCCCTTCACTGCCTGCACACCAATCATGCCGTCGGAACGTTGAACCACACGAAAGCCACTCTCTGGGGTTCCGCAGGCTGACAGGCCTATTGCCATGATTAGAATTCCGGGAATCAAACGCTTATTCATGCCTATTACTATACTGCTGTTTAGTAAATAACTAAGGAGACGATCATGAATCGTGATGCTTTTGAAAAGGGATTAAAAACCCGTCGTGAGGTACTCGGCGCCGAGTATGTGGATCAAGCGATTCGTAATGCCGATTCGTTCAACTTACCGCTCCAAGAGTTAGTGACCGAATACTGCTGGAATGAAATCTGGAATCGCCCCGGTCTTGATCGTAAAACCCGCAGTATTGTTAATTTAGCGATGCTCACTGCCCTCAATCGACCCCATGAACTTAGACTGCATGTTAAGGGGGCAATCAATAATGGCTTAAGCAAGGATGAGATTGCTGAGATCTTTTTGCAATCGGCCATTTATTGCGGCGTTCCCGCAGCTATAGATAGCTTTCGTACCGCCAAAGACGTCTTTAAAGAAATGGGGCTTTAAGAATTAATATACGCCTCAAGTTGCGCAATCGTCGCAGCCTGTTCCGCGAGTGCAGCTTTGAGCAAATCCCCAATCGATAGCATGCCAATTAAGCGGCCGCTATCTAATACTGGAGGATGGCGAATGCGTTTCTCGGTCACGAGCTGCATGCAGTAATCCAAGCTATCTTCAGGCTTTACGGTAATCAGTTTGGTACTCATGACATCCCGCACCAAGGTATTTTGTGAGCTTTTGCCCTGCAGGACTAATTTTCGGGCGTAATCGCGCTCAGTAAAAATTCCGACGAGGTTGCCAAACTCAATCACGAGAAGTGAGCCTATGTCTTTCTCTAGCATGAGTTTTAGAGCATCAAACACCGGTATATTTGGAGCAATGGTTTCAATCCGGTGATTTTTTTCGGCCAATAGCTGACTAACGGTTTTCATTCTCATGCGCCCTATCTATCAATTAATATTTTGATTGTGAATAGGCTTTTAACTTCCTCCTATTAGGGTTTCCATGTAAAGCGATCATGAGCACCGATTTA
>JBDLUB010000187.1:0-3031 GCA_039805525.1 Pseudomonadota bacterium
TCAGCTCTTGATCTGCCCGTACCTGATCGCGCAGCTTCACCCCCTCAGTTTTACCCTGCCGCATATGTTCAGTCTTTGGTAGATGCTGCTAACTTGGGCTTTGCATCAACACGCATTGATCTAGGGTTTGATGTGAGCAAGCCTTATGTGATGTGTTTTCATGCAACGGCGGGTAAATCAAAGCGCTGGTCTGATGATCACTGGGTGACTGTGGGTAAGGCATTGGTAGCCAAGGGTATGCAGGTGATTCTCCCTTGGGGCAATGATCAAGAGAAAGAAGTGAGCACTCAAATTGCCAGGAAAATTTCTGGGACGTATTCTTTGGTTGGCTCAAAAGCGATTGTGCCAAGTGCCTTCTCAATTGCGGATGCTTTTGGTCTGGTGGCTGGCGCCAAGATGACGATCGGTGTGGATACGGGGTTGACTCATTTGTCGGCTATTTTGGGTAGGTCAACGATTGAGCTGTATTGCGATTCACCGCGCTGGAAAACAGAGGGATATTGGTCGCCCAATATCCATAATCTCGGTGATAAAGGCCAGCCTCCAAGTGTTGAAGAAGTTTTAGCAGCGATTGAAGTCACTAAGTAAGTTTTATCAGTAAATTAAGTAAGTAATTAAGTAACTCATTAAGTAACTCATTAAGTAAATAAACTGTTGGCTGATTTGTTTAAAAAATCTTTAGAAAGATGATGCATGAGTAGTCAAGATTCTCACTCAATTTCTTACCGTTCCGATATTGATGGTCTTCGAGCCTTGGCTATTTTACCGGTGATCTTGTTTCATGCATTTCCAAATCTTTTGCCTGGTGGATTTATTGGCGTAGATATCTTTTTTGTGATTTCTGGATATTTGATCACCAGTATTTTGTTAAAGGATATTCAGGCGGGTAATTACAGTATCAAGACGTTTTACGCCAGACGTGTGCGCCGTATTTTTCCTGCATTGAGCGTTGTTCTTTTGTTCTGCTTGGCTTTGGGGTGGGTGGTATTGACCGCTGTTGAGTATCGCTCTTTAGGTAAGCATGCCGCGGGTGGCGCAGGGTTCATTGCTAACTTTATGTTTTGGAAAGAGGCTGGTTATTTTGATGCCGCTGGAGACACCAAGCCTTTATTGCATTTGTGGTCTTTGGGTATTGAAGAGCAGTTTTATATTGTTTGGCCTCTATTGCTTTATTTCTTTGCGAAGCGTTCTTGGAATGTTTTGTCATTGATCTTCGTGGTGGCTTTTTTGTCCTTTGGTTTAAATGTTTGGCAAGTAGGAAGCAATCCCAGTGCAGCGTTTTACTCTCCTTTGAGTCGTTCTTGGGAATTGGCCTTAGGGGCTTTTTTAGCCTATCAAGCATTGCATCCTGCGCAGGTGTTCACATCCATCATTGAGCGCTATAGAAGTGTTCTTTCTGGCTTGGGCTTGGTGATGGTGGCGATTGGCTTTGTGGTGATCAATGAGTCAAGAGCTTTTCCAGGTTGGTGGGCGCTGTTGCCTGCGCTGGGATCAGCTCTTTTAATAGCGTCAGGCCCTCACGGTTTGGTGAATCGTTTTGTCTTATCGCAGAGAATTTTTGTCTGGGTGGGTCTGATCAGCTTTCCTTTGTATTTATGGCATTGGCCATTGTTGTCATTTGCCAGAATCATTTATTCAGAAACGCCACCTGTTGATGTTCATGTGGTTCTGATGGTTTTAAGTATTGTTTTGGCTGCATTGACTTATTACTTGATAGAAAAGCCTATTCGTCAATCTTCATCAAAGCGCCCCTTGATCATCGCTTTATCGATATTGATGTTGTGCATTTGTATTGCAGGGGTTGTTGTCTATAAAACCAAAGGAGTCAAAGCAAGGCATGCTGGTTTATTGAACGCTGATCCGGCTTCATTGGACATGGGCGCTGATCGCAAGCGTTGGGCCAATGAATGCGGCATACCTTTGGAAGCAAAATTGATTCTGAATTCTTGTTACAGTCCTAAAGACCAAAAAGCAACTCATGCTGTTTGGGGGGATAGTAAAGGTGAAGCGATTTTCTACGGCTTGGCCAGAGAAGCGATGAATCAAAAAGCGCCCGCTTGGATGATGATTGGTAATGCGATACCCATGACGGGCGATATTCTTCGATTGCAGGGGCGTAATGCTAAAAAGAATCAATATGTGCTGGAAGCTTTATTAAGTAACAAAGATATCAATTTTGTTTTACTGGTGCCAGCCGCTCGATCGATTTTTGGTCTGGGTGAGGTCTATACCCGTGAATTGATGGATGCGAGCCCTCATTATGAGGTGGGTCTGGTAGGTGTGAGTAATGCCATCAAGGCCCTAGAAGGTGCTGGCAAACGAGTGGGATTCTTGGTGGATCATCCAGGCTTCCCAGATCCTAAGAGTTGTATCAGTGGTGGATTAACCAAGAGCGATTTCTTGAATCAATTTTTATTCCGCAAAGAGAATCCATTGTGCAGCATGACTTATGAGCAGCATGTGCACACCAATGAGCGCTATCGTTTGTGGATCAAAACGCTGCAAGCAAAACATCCGAGTTTGATTGTGTATGACCCTACGAATTTGGTGTGTGATGTGGCAAACAATCATTGTGGCATTGCAAAAGATGGTCAATTTTTATATAGCTATGGCGACCATTACTCTGACTACGGTAATTCAATGGTGGCCAAAGATTTTTTAGCTAAATTGCCATCATTGTTGAAAAAGTGATGATCTCGTTCATTGCAATCAAATCATTTAACTGATCACTGACTTTCATATTGAAGTTAAATCATCATCCATGCATCTTTACATAAAGTACCTCAATGTCTGAATTAATTCTCGAATCCGCTGAGCAAATTGCTCTGCGGATTAACAAGCAAATAGCCACTGAAATGAATGTTCGTCCTCAGCAGATTGCTGTGGCAATCGCTTTAATGGATGAGGGGGCAACCGTGCCTTTTATTGCCCGTTATCGTAAAGAGGTGACCGGTGGCTTAGATGACACTCAGTTGCGTGGCATTGAAGAACGTTTGCTGTATTTGCGTGAATTAGAAGATCGCCGCGTGGC
>JBDLUB010000188.1:0-3002 GCA_039805525.1 Pseudomonadota bacterium
GCTCTTGGTCCATAAAGACTGTTTTGTTCACATGGGTTGTAAAGTTCACAAGATGGGCCATCTCTTGGTCTGGAGCAATATTGGGTGGGTAATATCCAACTTCCGGAGCAGATGAGTAGACCGCACTTTGACCAACTGCTCGTTGATCGCCGCGAATGAAGTTAGAAACTAAGGTATACGCTTGCGCATATTTGGCAATGTTGTACCACATAGACATTCCGCGATTACTCGCATCCTGAACAACGCCCTTAGGGATATCAACCACTGAGCCATATTCCTTTTGGTTATAACTGGTAGGTACCAAAATTAAGTCAGCACGATAAATACCGTACATTTGGGTGATCTCTGGAATGCGAACTTCATCATTAAGCATCACAGCGACATTGCCAAAATTAGGAGTAGAGAAAACTGGTAGTTCATTTCCAGCACTTGCCCATACCTTTTCTGAATCGTTTAGATGAGACTTGCGGTAGATGCCAACTTGTTTACCGCTCCCATTAAATAAAATAGCAGTCTGAAAGTACTGATTACCCCTTTTTTCGGGCATCGAGAATAGGACATAGGTTTGATACTTCTTGGCTAAGCCAGCGGCGAGTTGATAGCTCTTACCATTGAGCTCCTCCGCATATTGAGCGACCGTATTTTTGTTAAGGGTAACAGGCCCTAAAAATGAATTAAAAGGGAGAACGGTGAGATTAAATACCCCAGTGCGTTGTTTTAAAAGTTGCTCAACCTTTTTAAAGTTAGCATCGACATCACCTGTTTTTGGTTCATATTGAACGAGGACAGCTGCAACTTGGCGTGATTGATAGGTCGCGTTGCCATCATCGGGATAGCGGTAATTATTGAGATCTTGATAAAGTTCTGGACGACGATGCTTTAGCCAATAGTTTTTTTGTTCGCTTTGCTTGCTGAGGTTCAGCGTTGCATATACGGTTTGAGGCTTGGTCGGATTGGCTACTGTGGATAATGGCGCTGAAATCAAGCGTTTTCCTGTGTTATCCCAAATGGATGACGATCCATCAAAGGTTACAAAAGCCATTTCTGGAAGACCTTCTGAGCGCGTAGAATTTGTGGAAATCACATTGGTACCCATCCAACTCACTGCTGTTGATATATTAGCCATGGTTGAGTGGTTGGTATAGCTTGCTGTGAAGATGCTGGGTATTTTGTTTGAGCCAATCGGTTGCGCCACGATATCAGCACCACGCAATACTGGTAATAAAAGATTTTGAATATTGGTATCGTCAAAGCAAATCACTAGACCAATCTTGCCAATATCCGTTTTAAACACTGGAAAGCCGAGATTGCCTGGTGAGGCTATCATTCCTTCCCCAGTAGCTAAATTATTCTTATGGTACTTTCCAATGTAGCCATTCGGTCCAATGAGAACCGCGGCGTTGTAGATCTTATTGGTAATGGGGTTCTTTTCATACATACCGACTACAACATAGGCATTAAATTGTTTGGTAACTTTTGAGATGGCTTCTGTTGTTTTGCCTGGAACGGTATCAGCGTATGGCATTAGTGCCTTAGTATCTTGATACAAAAAGCCAGTTGTAGCACCTTCAGGTAGAACCATCAACTTGGCACCATTTTTAGCGGCCACAGTTAATGCATCCACAATACCAGGTAAATTTGCTTCAAAGCCAGGCGACTTAGCTGCAAACTCTACAGCGGCTACTTTAATTTCCTTCGCACAAATAGCGAGGGGCATTAGAAGTGAAATAGCGAGGAGGGATTTAATGGATTTCATGATGAATTCAATAAAGTTGATATCAAAATAAATATTAATGGTGACAGCGGGTCAAAGCTTTTTTTACCCATACATCTTCTTGCCAGCCACCCAGGTTTGTGAGGCTTTAATGGCACCGACTTTATCTGGGCTAGTGGTGAATGGGTCACCATCGAGGAGAGTGAGGTCAGCATCTTTGCCTACCTCTAGTGTGCCTAAGGAATCTCCTAAACCAATTTGTCGTGCCGCATGCATGCTAATCGCACGCATTGCATGTTGGATATCGACTCGTTGATCAGCGCCGATCACAGAGTTATCGACAATACAACGGCGCATCAGCTGAATCTCCACATGCCGCATGGGATTAAGTGGCATACCAGCCGCTGGGTTATCGGAGTGCACGGTGTAGTTCAGCTTTGCCTTGGCGGCCGCTCCAAAGGGCACCATAAAACCAGCTCTAGGATTACCAAAAATCTGATCACGGTAGGCATTGCCGTACAGGTAAATGAAGTCGGTCATAAAACTGGGTTCATAACCGAGGCGCTTCATTCGATCAATTTGATCTTGCCTTGCCATCGTAGCGTGCTCGACACGAATTAGACCTGTCGATGGGTTGGCGCCATAGACAGTTTCTAAGGCATCTAGATATTGCTGGACAGCCGCATCGCCTTGGCAGTGTGCCAGCATAGTCCAACCAGCTGCTTTGGCATTCTTACAAATCTCGACCATTTGCTCGGATTTATATCCTCCCGTTCCACGTCGGTTGGTATTGAGATAAGACTTGCTTTGCCATGCGGTCTCGGCTTGATTCGATCCATCGGACCAGATTTTTATGCCATAGAGCGAGAATCGACTATTGGGAATTACGCGGGCTTTGTGAGAAGGACCTAAGCTAGCAAACGCCTTGCTGTGCTCGACATCGACGCTACTAAAGCTCGCACTTAGGCGAATCGGCAAGATATTGGATAGTTTGGCGAGACTCTCAATCCATTCAGGCTTCACAGTGCCCGGTTCATGCAAAGCCGTAAAGCCAGCCGCCGCAGCCCTATTGGCATATGCGATGACTGCCTTTTCTAAAACCTCAGGGGTTGGTTTGGCAATTGCATGATCTAAGACTTTCATGAGGGCAGGTTGGTTATAAATCATGCCATTGAGCTTGCCATTACTGCCTCGACCAAAAAAGCCGCCGCCTGGGAGTGGCCCGATACTTTCGGTTACTCCAGCTTTGGAGAAAGCTAAGCTATTGGCTGCACCTACGTGACCGTTG
>JBDLUB010000189.1:0-2999 GCA_039805525.1 Pseudomonadota bacterium
GAATTGATCATTTGATTGACCCGCAAGGTGAGCGGGGGTGGCGTTTGTTGATGGCTACAAATGATCTCCCACAGATCTGGGTATGCTTTCTGAATCCGCCTTAACCACCAATCTGGATATGGAAGTCCAAACTGAATGTTCGGGGCACCATTGTTTTGCACTGCAGTGGCGACTTTGCGCAATACGGCATTGATTAGTCCTTGGGCATGCCTTGTCTTAGGCGACATCCCTGCCGCCTTCACTGCCTCATTCACAATCGTTGGAACCGCGTATTGGTTTTGAGCACGCCCTTGATTCATGATCAGCATTGCTGCAACTGTCAGGAGCACATCAAGTTCCTTGCTTGGCTTTTTATTTAAATGCTCAGAAAAAAGCGTTTGGGCATGTTTCCAATTGCGCAAAGTCGCATAGGCTAGGCTTTGGATTGCTGGCCGTTCTGTTTCATTCAATCTATCGAGCAGCGCACTTAAGGAGCGCCCCTCGTGCATAACTTGCATCACGATTTTTTTAGTCTCCAGCATTAGCTGAGCGAGAGGGGCGCTGCGTTTAGCGACCCCATCATGATTGGAGATCTTAGACAGGATGGATTCCCGTTCGCGCCATCTTCATCAGGATCGCTGTGTTGACTAAATTAAACATGGCCTTATTTCCATTATTTTCAAAGGGGCCGGCTTGAAATCCACTCAAGACTTCTCATGAAAAACATTGTGTCTTATCTTTGGGCCTTCCTAAAAACCACTGCCGACCCGTGATCTTTTTACCCCCAGCATTTTGTACCTCAAGAAGCTCAATCGCGCGATCGCCGCACTGGACCAAGACCCCTTGCTCACCCTCTCCCAAAATCGTACCGGGTCTTGCGTCAACCGCGCCTTTTGAGACCATCGGAATACGAGTAAGCCACACTTTTACAAGCTCACCGTCAAGCTCTGTGCTTGCGCCTGGCGCTGGATTGAGTGCGCGCACCTTGCGATCAATCAGCGCGGCCGCACGCGACCAATCCAGCTTTGCTTCAGCCTTCAGAATCTTATGCGCATACGTCACCCTACTTGGATCCTGAGGATGCAATATTAAGTCGGCAGTACCGGCAATTAATTTCAAGGCCTTAACAATTAACTCGCCCCCCAATTGGGCCAAGCGATCGTGAAGAGTTTGAGCAGTATCGTCATTTGTGATCAACAATGCTTCCTCCATTAAAACAGGGCCGGTATCTAAACCGGGCTCCATTTCCATAATGGCCACCCCAGTCTTAGCATCGCCCGCCTCAATCGCTCGCTGAATTGGGGCCGCCCCACGCCAACGCGGCAATAGTGAGGCGTGGATATTAAAGCAGCCTCTGCGGCCAGAGTGCTTTGCCATTTCTAAGAATGCCTGAGGCAAAATCAGGCCGTAAGCAACCACTACTACCGCCTCAAAATCCATCCGGTCTATTGCGGCCAAGGTCTGTCTAGCCTCCTCTAACTGCTTCTCATCTTTGTTCTGTAAATGCAGGCTTTGTGGTTGCAATACTGGAATATGGTTAGCCTTCGCAAGACGTTTGACCGGGCTCTCTTGTAATTGCAAACCGCGCCCCGCAGGACGATCGGGCTGAGTTAGAACAGCCACCACTTCGTGACCCGCTGAAAGTATCGCGGCTAATGCGGTAGCGGCAAACTCTGGGGTGCCGGCAAAAATAATTTTCATGATGTCTCGCTTAGCGAAGACCAACCATTTCTTTTGCCCGCTTTTTGAGTTTTGCTGAAATCCGACTCTGCTTTAAGGGTGACAAATACTCAACGAATACCTTGCCTTGCAAGTGATCCATTTCATGTTGCAGACAAACTGCTAACAAACCATCGGCCTCAAGCTCAAATGCCTTGCCATCTTGATTTAAAGCCTTCACTCGAATTCGCTCGGGGCGCTCTACCTCATCAAAAAATTCAGGGACGGATAAACACCCCTCGCGCCATGATTTCTTTTCAGTGCTTGCCCACACCACCTCTGGATTAATAAATACCATTAATTGATCGCGCTCCTCGGAGGTGTCGATCACAATAATGCGCTCATGAATATCGACCTGAGTGGCTGCAAGCCCAATCCCTGGCGCCTCATACATGGTTTGTGCCATGTTAGCGACAATAGTTTGGATTCGCTCATCTACGGCAGCTACCGGCTTGGCAACCTTATGCAAGCGTGGGTCGGGGTAATGAAGGATGGGTAAGACAGCCATATTCCAATTATCTTACAAACAAATCCGCTTGGCCCTCTAGTGAAGCTTTTTTACTATCGTAACAATAAGGGATGCACAAGCAACTACAAGCAAGCGCCGATTTTCAAATTCAATCGATTGCGCAAGGATCTCCGCTTTATCCAAAACGCTTATTAGATCTGAGCGACCCACCAAAAAGGATTTTTTATATTGGGGACATCGGGTTACTGACACAGCCGATGTTGGCGGTGGTGGGGGCCCGTAAAGCCTCGCCCTCTGGACTCTTATTAGCTCATCACTTTTCCAGCACACTGGGTCTTGCCGGTTATCACATCATTTCTGGGATGGCTTATGGGATTGATAGTGCCGCCCACCGCAGTATCTTGGACATCGGGGCAAGCTGTAAAACCATTGCGGTTTGCGGTAACGGGCTCGATCGAACCTATCCACCCGAACATCGCGAATTGGCAACCCGCATTGCCGCCCGGGGTTTATTGCTCTCCGAATACCCTCCAGGAACTGGCCCAAAGAGCTTTCATTTTCCAAAACGCAATCGGATCATCGCCGCCCTTTCTTTGGGGGTTGTGGTGATTGAGGCCGCCCAGAAATCCGGATCTCTAATTACAGCCTATCTAGCGAGCTCGCTCGGAAGAGAGGTTTTCGTATTGCCTGGACCGATTACATCACCCCTTTTTGAAGGGTCGAACCAACTCATTCAGGAGGGGGCGAAATTAGTCAGAGGCGTTCAGGATGTGCTTGAAGAATTACCTAATATCCGCCCCCACTGAGAGTAAATGTATTTAAGTTGTTGAAT
>JBDLUB010000190.1:0-2988 GCA_039805525.1 Pseudomonadota bacterium
TAGTGCAGGCAATACGATGCTTACTATTTGGGGCATGCCGCCTGATTTTTTCCCCAAATGGAATCTAAACCTAGGCGGTCGAATTATTTTTCCATTTGGCAATAATGGTCAGTGGGCAGTTGGCCCACAAGTGAGTGCATCATTTGTGCCGCAATCCCCCAGTCAATCTCTACTATCTGATTTTTCTCCGCTTGCTCGCTACATGTATGGGTTTGATAGCAAAAATAATTCATTTGCGGCTAATCCATCGCAACCACCGCTATTACGTACCCTGCAACTGTATCCAACGATTGGTTTGCAGCTCTCCCCCAGTACTCAAATCCGTTTTTGGGATGAAAACGGGGTCTTGTATAACACCGCGGGTGGCGGTTGGTTTGTACCGCTTGATGCGATGGTGACCCACTCCATCAGCAAACATCTTTTATTTGCCGTCGGCGCCAGTAAGCAAGTAGTTCAAACCTTTAAGTCTTACGATTGGTCCATCTATGGAAAGGTTTCCTTACGATTTTGAGAAATTACTCTCTGATGAATAGATAATAAAAAACCACCCGAAGGTGGTTTTTTGATAAACGCAAAATCGCTTAAGCCGCTGCTTTATTGCCCGCCCCTAAGAACTCAACGATTTTCTTGGCAGTTTCAATATAGCGCTCATTCATTTTGCGGTATTGAGCTAATTCAGCCATTAATGGGTTCTCAACCTGCTCAAAGGACGCATCTTCATAACCTGGGTGGTATGGTGCTTCATCGACAAGCTTGCTATTCATAGATCCTCCAAAAGTGAAAAATAATTTGATGGGATCAATTTAGCACAGGATATTTCAAAATAAATCTATATAAATCAATTACTTATAGTATTAGCATTACTTCTATATGGGTTTTTAAGAGAGCTTGTTTCATTTTTCAGCACACCATTTCGTATTACGAAATATTGAGTGATTTATTGGCATCCCTCTGAATTGCGATCAACCCCTCAACCACCGAATATGGAGCACGGTAGTCAAACGCACTCTTTGCCTTATGGATGGAGACGGTGAATGGACAGCCCATGGTACGCACCGCCTCACGCACAAGCGGTGGCTCTCCTTTGAGTGGCAAATAGTTCCAGCCATTTTCTGTAAATCGCGCTAAAGGCCAAGCAAGCGATAGTGGGATCGATAGGGTTGGCACTGCATAGCCACTGGCCTGAAGTCGTGCACTCAGAAATTCGCGCAGGGTCATTTGCTCCTCATCCCGAATAAAAAATGCTCCACTAGAAACGTTTCGTGTGAGCACTTGCAAGACTGCTTGGCATAAATTGCCGATATAACAGGTGGAATAGGGATAGCGACCGTGACCAAACCAACCAAACTGTCCACGATCTGCCGCAGGCCCGATTTGGCGATCGATCATGTCTCCATTACCCCAAACCAAAGCGGGTCGCAATGCGATCGCAATAAAACGCTCTGATGCGCTCGATAGCACCCATTGTTCAGCTTGCGCTTTTGAGTGAGCATACCGTAACGAATCTTGATGACAAATTGATAAGTCTTCTGTCGCGTTCTCGATCGACACAGAATCATTGAGCACCACATTTGCACAGCTCATGAAAATAAATTTTCCAACACCCTCGTGAGTGGCAGCCTCAAGTAGTCGTTTCGTCAACTGAATATTCAGCTTCTGATAGGTCGATTTGGGAGCCCAAAGCCCAACGTGGGCTGCACAATGAATCACGCAATCATGGCCACGAACCAATGATGGCAAATCATTCGTCGACAAAAGATCGATCTGGGTCGTATTGACCTCACGCTGATTTAAATAATTTGCATCCGTCTCAGATCTGGCGGTCGCGCTGACCGAGTGTCCCTCTTCCAATAGGCGACTTACCAAATGCCGCCCAATAAAACCGGTGGCGCCAGTAATAAATATTTTCATTTTTGCTATGCTAGCGTAGTTGACTGATATAAAAAAGTTATTAACTTGAGCATTTACTGGATCTCACTTCTTCTAGCCGGCGCCTGTGAAATAGGCTGGCCATTGGGTTTAAAACTCGCCGATCTCCCCAATATGAAAGTCTGGGGAATTGGTATTGCGGTGATTAGTATGGCACTGAGTGGTGTACTGCTCTGGTACTCTCTAAAGGAAATTCCGATTGGAACCGCCTATGCAGTTTGGACCTCGATTGGAGCTGTGGGTACGTTTACCCTGGGAGTCTTAGTTTTTGGTGATCCCAATATTCCGATTCGCTGGATTGGCGTTGCACTAATTTTGCTTGGGGTGATCCTGCTAAAAATGGGCTAATGCTCAATGCTTTTTAGCTCTCAAGTTCAATTTGCAATGCCTTCATGAGCTCACCAACTTTGAAAGTTCGGGCTTTATAAAAAGCGCTACCTGCCCATAGGCTTTGATGCTCCGCATCATGTGAACGGGCTGCTGCTTGGCGCAATTGGCCTGTCAGTGTGTTTTGGATCGGGAACGGCAAGGTAGACTTACCATCCATATGGCGAGTAAATGCATTCTCAATCCCCCGAGCCCAGCGCCCTGAGAAGCCTTTTGTAAAAACACTTGGTCGCGGATTCTTAGCTAAGAGGAGGGTCTTATATTCACTAGAGGCCCCCGATTCAGGGCAACACAAAAATGCGGTCCCCATTTGTACCGCGCTTGCCCCAAGATCCAAGGCCTTTCGAATATCACGGCCATCCATGATGCCGCCGGCAGCGACCGCCGGGATAGTGCAGCGCTTGACCAATTGACGCAAAAGATCAAACGTTGATAAACCACCATCAGTACCCTGGACTTCAAATGTTCCGCGATGGCCACCCGCCTCAATACCTTGAGCAACAATAAAGTTGGCGCCCGCTTGCTCGATCCGTAGAGCCTCTTCAATGCCAGTCGCTGTGATTCCAATGGCGATATTGAGGGCTCTGGCCCGCTGCATGACCCACTCAGGCGGAATACCAAAATGAAAAGTGAGAACCGCTGGCCGCAACTGCCAAACAGGCTCTAATTGCG